>CAKRVX010000013.1 GCA_934409175.1 uncultured Blautia sp. | reverse complement strand
GTTAAATCCGAGATCCAGATGCGTAATTTTGAAGCAAGCATTCCTGTCGGATTCTTCTGCTATCCGATCAGTCAGGCTGCAGATATCACAGCATTCCGCGCTACCACCGTTCCGGTTGGTGAGGACCAGCTTCCAATGCTCGAACAGTGTAAAGAGATCGTACACAAATTCAACACTGTATATGGCGAAACCCTGACAGAGCCCGAGATTATCCTGCCGTCCAATAAGGCATGTTTACGTCTCCCAGGCATCGATGGAAAAGCCAAAATGAGCAAATCCCTTGGCAACTGCATCTATCTTGCAGATGAAGAGGCCGACGTTAAGAAGAAAGTTATGTCCATGTTCACAGACCCGAACCATCTTCGTGTGGAAGATCCTGGCCGTGTTGACGGAAACCCTGTATTTATTTATCTGGATGCATTCTGCAAACCGGAATATTTTGCGGAATTCCTTCCTGAATACCAGAATCTGGACGAGCTGAAAGCTCACTATACACGCGGCGGTCTGGGTGATGTCAAAGTTAAGAAGTTCCTGAACAAAGTACTTCAGGCAGAACTTTCCCCGATTCGTGAGAGACGTAAACACTGGGAGCAGCATCTTGATGATGTATACGATATTCTGAAAGAAGGCAGTAAAGTTGCTGAAGCAAAGGCTGCTCAGACACTTCACGACGTACGTTCTGCAATGCAGATCAATTACTTTGATGACAACAGTCTGATCAAATAATTCTATTAAATTTACGAAAAAAATCCGGCTATGTTTTCATAACCGGATTTTTTTTACGGAATTTCTTCTCAGTTTTTTCGCCTCATAAAGTGCCCTGTCAGCTTCCTTCAATGCATCGGCAATCACAAGACCTTTTCTGCAGATCACAGAAGTACATCCCGCTGACAATTCCACATAATATTCTTTATCTGAAGTACAGTTAAAAGCATCACTTTCTTCTCTGATCCTTTCTATGATCTGCTGTCCATCTCTCAGATTTCCCAACGTAACAACACAGAATTCATCTCCGCCGATTCTTCCTACAATGCCATCTGCTCCCACAACCTTCTTTAAAACCTCTGCACAATGTCTGATAGAAAAATCTCCCTCGATATGCCCAAAAGAATCATTGATTTCTTTCAGATGATCCAGATCAGCAAATAAGATCAGCAGTTCTTCTCCCTCATGGTCTCTGTTCATCTGAAGAGTTCTTTCCATAAATCCCCTGCGGTTCATACACCCTGTCAGTGCATCTGATTCGGAAATAAAATTCAGAACTTCATTTTTCTCCTGTATTTCTCTGACCAGTATTTCCAGTTTCCGCTGCATAGTCTTCTGTTCTTCTGACATCTGAAACATTCGGAGCATATTTCCAATCTGTCTGCTGATCAGATAAAATAAAGACAGATAAGCCGGATCAATCTCTGCTACCAGAATTCCATACTGTATTTCTCCTGAAAACAGGCAGAAGATCGTAGCCACATAATTCTGGGCATGATTCTTTCTGCGGGTAATTTTCCCTTCCCCTGCAAATGTCGTGACAACTTCCGGTCTTTTATCCTCTTCATATGCAATAATATCTTCACCGGACTGATATGCAGTCAGATACATTCTCTTGGGGCAATGCCATTCTTCATTTCGAAAATGTGCGATAGGATGTTCAAAAATATAAAAATATGACGCTTCCGCACCCAATGCCTGTAATTTCACCAGCGACCTTCTGTAAAATTCCCGTTCATCATCCATATGACACAGCATATCTCTTGAGATCAGAGGCACAAACCAGCTTTCCTGCTGAAATGTACTGAATTTTTCTTTTTCATGTTCTATAATATGCGACAAAATTTTATCATGAATCTGTCTTTTTCTCAGTAACAGGTTTTCAATTGCTCTTTTATCTGCATTTTCTTTCTGCAGTTCTCTCCGGATACACTCATCTGTAAATCTGTCAAAAACTTTAATCAGCGAATGTCCGCTTATACATTTGCTGATATCGCTGTTAAAAAGCTTCTGCAACCCCCTTTTTATATTTTCTTCACTTCCGGAAGTTCTGAAATCCACTTCCATAATAGACTGCAGATATTCCTGCACCTTACCATGTAAAGACATATCCGCATTTTCAACCAGTATTTCTTCCAGAAACTCTTTCATATAACTTCCGGATATCCATTTCCATTCTTCCTTTTCCGCTGGAATAAGATTTTCACACTGACGTTCTTTGATATTACAGCAGCCACAGGATTCACGGATCCTGATCTTTGCAGGAACTACAACGGAATGACATTTTTTTCCTTTGCAGAGCTCTGCAGCACCGATCATTGCCATATATCCCATGTCAAATGCATTCTGAAGCACAGTTGTAAGCGGCGGATTCATGGTTTTGGCCAGTTCCCAGTCGTCGTATCCGGTGATAGCAATATCCCGCCCTACTATTATACCTCTTCTGGTACATTCCTGATATGCGGTTTTTGCCATCACATCATTGGCACAGATCATTGCTTCCATGTCCGGAAAATCGTCCAGCAGCTGATTCACCTGCTGCTGAACGCAGGACGAAAAATCTCCATATGCTACCCTGCTTTCATCAAATGAAACTTTATATGCATTCATTACATCAAAGACCGCCTGACGTCGTTCATTGGCATCTGTATTTCCATGAGGTCCTGCAAGATAAGTAAATCTTCGATATCCATGATCCCTCACCAGATGTTCTGCCACAGCATACATCCCGTGATAGTTGTCTGCTATAATAGAAGTAGCTTTTCCTGAATGGTCTCTTTCTTCTACGAGAACACAGGGCTTATCTTTATATTTGTCCAGAAACGTTTTCCTTTCTTTTTCGTCCAGAAAAATACAAAGGGAACCATATGCAATGATCAATGCATCCGCATCTGCGAACGCCTGATAATCATAAACTACATTAAACTGATAATCATAATCATCTTCCGTATCTTCGCCAAAATAAGATTTATAGTAATAACTACTGTGAATCCCAAGAAAAAGCAGAACATTTACGTCCATAGACTTAGCTGCATGAAAAATACCCTGCATCAGATTCATTGTATGCGGCGAATTTGCATTTCCGATCATTACACCAATCGTATACCTTTTCTCCATACGTATGCTCCCTTTCCACAAGTCTTTGTTTTCGTTTTATTTTACAATATTTTTTGTCATCATTCAATATATTTTAGTTGTTTTTACTTAATTACTTAAATATCTGCAACCCCTTTCCCGTTTACAGGATTCTACGCCTCATGCGGAGCACTATATATCACAGGTACATTGCGAAATAATTTCCTGCGACATACAAAAATTACCGCCAGGTCTATTTCAACCCCGCGGTAATTTTCATTTTCTGTTATTCAGATTTCATGATCAGTAGATTGTCACTGCCATAATTATATATACCAGAATAGATACCAGACAGTACATGGAGTTTGTTGTGGAAACATAAGCGCTTCCTTCTTCATCTTTCATAAAAGTCTGCATACTGAATGTGGCCGGTGCTGACATATAACTGATAATTGCAAGATTGACCAGCCGATCATCACCTACCAGATAATGTACAGCAACAAGAACTCCTGCGATCATCACTGCCTGAAGCAATACACGTAAGATGATCGTGGCAATGCATGGCTTTAATAATTTCGCATTCAGTTCCATGCTGTATCCCACTACCAGTAAAATAATGGCAGTCACAGATGTGGTGAGAATATTTTCCACACTCTGGTACACGCCTCCGAAAGGACTGTTTAAAACTGCAAGGATCACCTTCGATAATCCTGCAATGATTCCCAGGATACTTGCAATAAATGCCGGAGTCTTTAATGCACTGAAAAACAGTTTTTTCACATCAATCTTCTCACCGTTTTCCACCTGTCCCAACATTCCCATATATACACTGAATCCAAACAGCAGTCCGGCAATATCCAGAACTGCAATATGGGAAAGATTTTCACTGCCGCAGAGGCTTGTATATAACGGATAGGCCATAAGTCCCCCTTCATATACGCTTACCATAAACGGCAGATATTTCTGATAGGTTCCTTTCAGAAATGGCTTCAGCAAAAAGCCCAGACCAAAGGATACTACCAGCATTACAAACATAATCAAAATCAGGATTCCGGTTTCTTTATTATATTCCGCTGTTGCCAGAGCATGAAAAATAGCAACCGGAAGCATAACATTCGTTACAAGCACCTTCATGTTATTGATTCCGTCTCTGGTCAGAATCTTCCATTTTCTGCACAGCATACCGACCACGATCATAACCAGTACAGGCAGAACAATTTCTAATACATTCACTTTTTTACTCCTCCTAATATATAACTCAGCTTTGTTTATTGTAACTCAAAAAACCATTTTTCGCCACCTATACTTTCTGTTGTATTTTCACATTTTTGCAGTTATAATTTTATGTGAATTTATGAAAAAGAAGGAGAACTCAAATGAATACTTTCAGCATTCTGACTGCTCAGATCGGAATGTTCGTGATCTACATGCTTGCAGGCGTGATCCTGATCCGCACACGGGTTATGAACAGAGAAAATCTTGAAGTTATTTCAAAATTTGTAATAAAACTGGCGCTTCCTGTAATGATTTTTATCAATACTGTAAACGGAGTGGAACGTAAAACTCTTTTTCATTCACTGAGCATTTTTCTGATTGCGGGAATTATGTATATATGTCTGTTTTTACTCAGCTACATATCCGGTGTTTTTTTTCATCTGCATGGCAACCACAGGCAGCTTTACAGTGCCATGAGCGTATTCGGAAATGTGGGATTTATGGGTATTCCCATAGTAACCAGTATTTATCCGGAAAACGGTATGCTCTACATCTGTGTGTTTACCATTATTGATCAGCTCATGCTGTGGACAGCAGGTGTACGCCTTACTTCAGGTACAGACAGTCAAAAAAACAGTTTTGATTTCCGGAAGCTGATCAATCCTGTTACTGTTTCCATCTTTCTTGCTGTGATCTGTGTGCTGACAGGAATCCGGCTTCCTGAAATTCTGAACAATTCCCTTCAGAAAATCGGCCAGACTGCCACACCTCTCGCAATGATCTATCTTGGCGGTGTTTTCGCCTGTATCGATGTACTGAAAAATATCCGAAGACTGGATTATTATGGAATTGTCATCCTAAAAATGCTTTTGTTTCCGCTTTTCTTCTATGTATTGCTTGGATATCTTCCGGTTTCTTCAGAAATCCGCACTACCATGGCTCTGACTTCTGCAATGCCAGTTATGTCCTCTGTGGTAATGATGGCGAATGCCTACGGATCAGATGGCGATTATGCAATGGGTGGAATTCTTGTTACAACTATCTGTTCTGTTTTTACACTTCCATTTATTTACTGGATATTTCATTTTATCGGATGATTTAAATATAATACTTTTTTATAAATATTTATAAATTTCATTTATAAAAAAGTGTGGTATACTATAATCATCACTTAAAAGATGAGGTTGTACTTATGCATAAAATTTATCTTGATCAGGCAAGCACTTCCTTTCCGAAAGCCCCTTCTGTGGCAGATGCCGTATATCAGTATCTTTCCGGCGCGCCTGTAAATGTAAACCGTGGAGCTTATCAGGACGCCTACGACACGGAAGAAAAGATATTTGAAACAAGGGAGCAGTTTCTGAAACTTTTTCATTTTTCTTCAGGAAAGGGTAAAAATGTAATTTTTACTCCGAACATTACTACCAGTCTGAACATTCTGTTGAAAGGAATTCTTAAACCCGGTGATCATGTCCTGGTAACCTCTATGGAGCATAACGCTGTGATGCGTCCTCTGGTCCAGCTTACTGACTGTGGAATAACCTTCGACCGGATTCCCTGTTCATCAGACGGTTCTCTTCTCCTGGATCAGGCAGAAAAACTGCTTCGCCCCAAAACCAGGCTTCTGGTCTGTCTTCATGCCTCTAACGTATGTGGAACGATCATGCCCGCCAGAGAGATTGGGAAATTCTGTCAAGAACATCATCTTTTATTTATTCTCGATACTGCACAGACTGCAGGCACAATTCCCATTGATATGGAAGACTTTCACATCAGCGCACTGGCCTTTACCGGTCATAAAGGGCTTCGTGGTCCTCAGGGGACCGGTGGATTCCTGGTGCGAAATGAACTGGTCAGCCAGATTACTCCATTGCTAAGCGGCGGAACCGGCAGTATTTCCCATACAGAAGAAATTCCTGATTTTCTTCCGGACCGATTCGAACCCGGAACCCTCAATATCCCCGGAATTCTTGGTCTTCATGCAGCTCTGGAAGATCTGCTGAAAACTTCCATGGAAGAAACCTTTCAATATGAAATGATGCTCACCGAATATTTTATCCAGGGAATCCTGAATCTGGATCCGGATCAGACACACATTCGCATTATTGGAAAAAAGGATATCCGGGATCGATGTCCTGTTGTCTCCGTTCAGACTCTGCAGACAGATATGGCACTGGCAGCTTTTGAACTGGACAGCACTTATGGGATCATGACCCGCGTAGGACTTCACTGTGCACCTTCTGCTCATAAAACACTGGGCACCTATCCATCCGGGACTATCCGTTTTTCCTTCGGTCCGGAAAATACCGTTTCCGAGCTGGATCAGGCACTGGGCGCACTTGCAGATATTACAGAGATTCACAGATAATAGAGGTAAAGCTATATGGAATTTAAACAACTAGAAGCCTTTGTGGCTGTGGTAGATTACGGAAGCTTTTCTGAAGCTGCCAGAAAGCTCTATCTGACTCAGCCAACGATCAGTGCTCACATTCGTTCCCTGGAGGAGGAACTTCATGCACGACTGATCATCCGCACAACAAAAAAACTGACAATAACAACAAAAGGATACCAACTCTACGACAGCGCTGTCCGCATTCTGGATATCCGCAACAATCTTCTGGAGAATTTCACCGGTTCCAGGAAGCAGATCATTGATCTGGCAGCCTCCACCATTCCTTCTTCTTATCTCCTTCCTGAACTTCTCGCAGGTTTTGGCAGAATGTATCCTGATGTATATTTCCATTCCTGGCAGACAGACAGTGCCGGCGCTATTAACCGTGTACTGGATGGGACCGTAGATCTGGCTTTGACAGGACAGAATACAGGAGACGACAGCTGTGTATTTATTCCCTTCTGTCAGGATGATATGGTGATCGCTACCCCTGTGAATGATCATTATTTAAACTTAAAACAAAAAGAACAACCTGTTGTTTTTCAGGACTTTATCAAGGATCCTGTTATCATCAGGGAAAAAGGCTCCGGAACCAAAAAAGAAATGGATATTTTTCTGGAAAATGCCGGTATTGAACCTTCCAGTCTGAATGTGGTAGCCCGCATGAATGACCTGGAATCAATCAAAAAATCTATTGTAAACGGGCTTGGATTTTCCATTCTTTCTGCCAGATCTGTCGTTGACCTGCAAAAAACAAAGCAGATCCTTCTGTTTCCATTAGAAGAATCTGCTCACAAACGCAGTTTTTATATTGTTTACAGTAAAAAAAGAATTCTGAAATCCCATGTGCGCCAGTTCATTCACTATGTAAAAGAATACTATCAGACAGTCTGACTAATATTCTGATATTTTTTTGGCATCCAATTTCCCTTCCATGCATAGATAAGCATGAGTATCATTCCTACAGCCCATGAAACAGGATACAGTACATATATAATATCAATGCTGGTGAAATGCGGAACCACAAACTGAATCCACAGAATACGGAACAGGCATAATGCAAGCAGCATCACTACCATGGGAGGTACCGTCTTTCCTGTTCCGCGGATGGTTCCTGCCAGGGAATGCATAACTCCCAGAAGGAAATAGAACGGGCAGAAATATTTCATTGCCTGTGCCCCATAATAGATCACTTCTTTATCACTGCTGAAAATCCCTATGATCGGTCTGGAAAAGGTCAGCAGGAGAATTCCTGTTACGATCGTATAAAGCACGCTCATTCCAAGAGTTACTCTCAATCCTTTCCTGATTCTGTCTGTTTTTCCCGCACCATAATTCTGACCGGTAAAAGTCGTTGCTGCCATACTAAAACTCATTACCGGCAGAATATTAAATCCATCTACTTTCAGGTATGCACCAAAACCCGCCATTGCACTGGCTCCGAATCCATTGACACCAGACTGTACCAGTACATTAGAAAAGGAGATTACCGTGTTTTGGATTGCAGTCGGCAGACCTACCTGGATAATTCGTCCCGCCATTGTTCTATCAATGGAAAGTTTCTTCGGATTTATGCGGTAAATATCCGGAACTCTCATCAGAAACCATAATGCAAAAATGCAGGAAAGTACCTGGCTGATATCTGTTGCAATTGCAGCACCCTCGACTCCCATGTGCATTCCGCCGATAAGCCATAAATCCAGAAAAATATTGGAAAACGAAGCTACTGCCAGATACATCAGCGAACGTCTGGAGTTACCTACTGCATTCAGGATCCCTGCTGCCATATTATAGATGACATTAAAAACCAGTCCATAAGAATAAATTCTCAAATACAGAACTGACTGATTCATTACTTCCTCTGGGGTTCTCATCCATCTGAGAATTGCGGGTGAAAATACAATTCCAGCGATAGTAAGAACAATTCCCAGAATAAACGCAAGCATCAAGGCTGTATGTGCAGAACGCTGAACGCCATTCTCATCTCCCGCTCCATAAAACTGGGATACAATAACTCCCGCACCTGCAGATGCCCCCATACTGAATGCAATCAGCAGACAAATCAACGACGTACTGGAACCAACTGCAGCCAGTGCATTGCTGCCCACAAAATTTCCTACAATAATTGAGTCCACTGTATTGTACATCTGTTGGAGCAGATTTCCCAGTATCAATGGAATAGAAAACAGAAGGATCTGTCTCCAGATGGTCCCTTCTGTCATGGTACTGATCGATTTTAACTTCACACTCTGACTCTTTTCATATGTTGCCACTCTCATTCCCCCATTCATATATTATTACTGTTCACAACGCGTCCGGTAACACCCTTCGGCATTCCTATTATAAAATATTTTATATAAAAATCAAGCCGCCACTATTTATAGCATTGCATTTCCTGTCAGTTTACTGTAAAATACTTTTATATTGTAAAGTACGAAACAGGAGGTAATTTATTATGGCTTTTGATATCACACCTTATGTAGATATGTCCCCAAAGAAAGTTCGTGAACTGATCCGCAAGGGAGTTATTGATTTTCCCACTGCAGGAATGTGCCGTGGCTATGCGCAGGCAAATCTGGTAATTCTGCCACCGGAATATGCTGCAGATTTTGAAGAATTTGCACACAAGAATCCATTTCCGTGTCCAATTCTCGAGATTATCAAAGGAACTCCTGAAACTCATGACATGGGTGAGGGCGGAAATATCTGCACGGATATCCCGAAATACCGGATTTATGAAAACGGTGTATTTACAAAAGAAATTACTGACGCTTCCGAGTATTGGAAAGAGGGATATGTTGGATTTCTGATCGGCTGTTCTTTCTCATTTGAAGAAGCACTGATCAGAGAAGGGATTGAAATCCGTCATATCGCCCAGGGACGAAATGTACCGATGTTCAAAACTAACATTCAGACAGTTCCTGTTGGTCCATTTTCCGGTCCTATGGTCTGCTCCATGCGCCCGATGACACCGGAAAACGCAAAAAAAGCTTATGACATTACTTTCAAAATGCCGAATGTTCACGGTGCCCCTGTACATATGGGAGATCCGAAAGAGGTCGGTGTTGATGACGTTATGAAACCTGATTACGGTGAAGCAGTGGATATTTACGAGGGGGAAATTCCTGTGTTCTGGCCATGCGGCGTAACTCCGCAGGCAGCAATTGAGAATGCCAAACCGCCAATCGTTATCACTCATGCTCCCGGACATATGTTCATTACAGATATTCCGAATGCAGAGTTAAACGACTACCTGGAAGCAAAAAAGAAATAAGCAGAAAGCAGCAGAAACCATGCAATTTACATTTCCCAACTATTATAAAGAATTTTCCTGCATTGCCGGGTCCTGTCCGGATACCTGCTGTGCAGGATGGCAGATTGTTATTGACAATAAAACCCTGAAGAAATATCAGCATTTCAAAGGTCCTTTTCACAATCGACTGCACAACGATATCGACTGGAAGGAACATGTTTTCCGCCAGTACAACCGACGGTGTGCATTTCTAAACGAAGAAAATCTGTGTGATATTTACACAGAAGCAGGTCCGAAAATGCTTTGCGACACCTGCAGAAATTATCCACGGCACATTGAAGAATTTGAGGGCCTGCGTGAGATTTCTCTGTCCCTTTCCTGCCCGGAAGCAGCAGGAATTCTGCTGTCTCAGAAAGAAAAAGTTCATTTTGTTACCATCGAAAAGGAATTCGCTGAAGAAACCTATGATGATTTTGATTACTTTTTATTTACTGCACTGATGGATACCAGAGATCTTCTGATAAAAATCATCCAGAACAGAAATATCCCCATACGGAAACGCCTGTGGAAAGTACTTGCCATCACACATGATTTTCAGCTGTGTTTAAATAAAAATGAACTTTTTAAATGGGAAGAGATCCGGAAACGTCATGAAGATTCCGGATTCGGAAAAACATTTTGTGATAAGGTTCATTCCAGAATGAATACTTCGGACACATCAAAAGATCTGTTTAAAAGCATGTGGAAAACTATTGTTCCGGAAATGGAAGTTCTTCGTCCCGGATGGAAAGAATTTCTGAAGGAACGTCTTGATTACTTATATATTTCTTCAGGAGAAAACGATTATATATATCAGAAAAGCGAATTTGATTTCTACTGTCCGGACTGGCAGATTCAGGAAGAGCAGCTTCTGGTTTACTGGATTTATACTTATTTCTGTGGTGCAGTCTATGACGATGAAATCTTTGCCAAGGTTAAAATGGCTGTCGTCTGTACTTTGTTTATCCATGAGCTTGATGTCGGAACATATCTGAAAAACGAACATCATTTTAACCTGAATGATCAGATTCAGATCTGTTATCAGTTCTCCAGAGAGCTTGAGCATTCGGATCTTAATCTGAATAAATTTGAAGAACTGATGTCTGAAAATAATATTTTCTCCTTTGAAAATCTGTTAAAAATATGCTGAATGACAAAAAACTTGCTGTACATCGAATTTTCTTCTGTACAGCAAGTTTTTTAATTTAAGTTTCATACTGGTGCCTCGTAAATTTACAATACACCAGCTTTTTTTCTTGACTCATCTCTGACCATATCTCTCAGATTTTTCATATATTCACTGAAACTGCATTCTTCTGTTCCATAAGTCATCTGAAGATCATATTCTAAGGGAATCCAGGTGGAAAGATCCGCCTCATTATGCTGAATCACGGCCTCCAGTTTATCCAGTGCTTTATAAATTTTAGCTTCCAGAGTTTCCAGCGCTTCCATTTCAGCAAATAACTCTTTCAAATCCATTCTATATGGTTCCGGCAAGGTATCCAGCAGTTCATCCATGACATGATTCTCATGGTCTGAATCTGCAGATGTCTTCTCAAATGCAGGAATATCTCCTGTAATTGCTTCTCCCATATCATGGAATATACACATCCTGATCACCCTGTCAATATCTGCCTCCGGAAATTCATCCTGCATAAAATATGCCATCATAGTAAGCCGCCAGCTATGTTCTGCTACACTTTCATGTCTCCCGGAAGATGTATAAGAATGTCTGGTATTACATTTTAATCTTTCTGCTATTTTCAGAAAATCCAGAAGTGCTCTGCTATCCATATCTTTTCTCCTGCCTGCTAGACTAATTTATCCAGAATTGAATGTCCGATAGTTCCCTCCGGCATTTTCACCTGGAAATTATCTGCAATAGTTGCGCCAATAACTGCAAAGGTATTCTCCTCTTCTAACTGACCGCCCTCAGTCATCCTTGGCGACCAGCCAATAAACGGCACATATTCTCTGGTGTGATCTGTTCCTGTATAAGTCGGGTCATTGCCGTGGTCTGCAGTGATGATCAGGAGATCATTTGACGTCATTTCGTCCATCAGAACCCCGAGATTTTTATCAAATTTCTCAATCTCCTGACCGTATCCTTCCGGATTTCTACGGTGTCCCCAAAGTGCATCAAAATCTACCAGATTAGTGAAACACAGCCCATGGAAATCCTTCTTGCCAATTTCAATTGTCTGTTCCATTCCATGCACGGAACTGTTGGAATGCAGAGCCTCTGTCACACCTTCTCCGCAGAAAATATCATTGATCTTTCCTACACTGATCACATCATATCCTGCGTCTTTCAGTGCATTCATAGCAGTTAATCCTGTTGGTTTCAGTGCATAGTCATGACGGTTGCTTGTGCGTTTAAACTCACCCTTTTTCTTACCAACATATGGTCTTGCGATAACACGTCCTACACGCCATTCATCTTTCATAGTGATCTCACGTGCAATTTCGCAGCAGCGATAGAGATTCTGCAGATCAAAAGTCTCCTCATTTCCGCAGATCTGCAGAACAGAATCGGCAGAGGTATATACAATCATTGCACCTGTACTGATTTCTTCCTCACCCAGTTCCTCTATGATCTCTGTTCCACTTGCACTTTTATTTCCGATCACACGTTTCCCACAGCGTTTCTCAAGTTCTGCAATCAGTTCAGCCGGGAATCCTGTATCAGTAAAAGTTTTAAACGGCTTCTCCGTTCTGATTCCCATCATTTCCCAGTGTCCGGTCATGGTATCCTTACCATTGCTGGCCTCGCTGACACGCATAAAACGTCCCATTGGTTTATCTGTTTTTTTCATTTTGCCTGCCTGATGAAGATTTATCATTCCCAGTTTCTGCAAATTGGGAATATCCAGAGTTCCCATACGCTCCAGGATATGTCCGAAAGTATCTACGCCTTTATCTCCGAATTTTTCTGAATCAGGCATGGCACCAATTCCTAAAGAATCCAGCACGATCACAAATATTCTTTTATATTTCATCTTACCATATCCTTTCTTTTCTCATATCTTTATCATAAAATAGCCCAGTTATGCCAGCGACAACAGATTTTTTCCTTCTTTCAGTCTTTCGTAAAACTGTGCGTAGAAATCCTGATTCTGGTCATATGGTTTGAGATAAAATCTGTTTACTATAAAAAGATTCAGATTTCTGATCAGATCTGAGTCCTCAGAATTGTACAGTACTTCTTGTACATCCAGAAGGAAATAGTGCCAGTCATTGACAAACTTCTCATATTTTTTCAGATCCTGTGTATCAATCCATTTCTTTACTTTGATCTTACTGCGATTCGTTTTTGGGCATTCATGAATCTGAAGAATGTATTTAAATCCCCCATTCTCATAGAATCTTCCCAGAGGGAACAGACGGCAAAACCCTGGTCTGATGGCGTGGATACTACAACGTCCCTCTTTGTTAAGGAATATGCACTGTTCTTTCGTTCCTGTCATCCGGAGATGTGGCAGAATATTTCCATCAGTTACACCCAGCTCCAGATATTCCTGTATAAGCTGCTCTGACGATTTCTTCAGGCCCACTGATAACCGGTGTACATCAAATGGGTCCAGGATTACAGAATCTCCCATTCCCTGACAGCAGTCACAGCAGCCTTCGCAATCATGACAGTCCGCTTTTACCATGTCATTTGCTTCATATAATCTTCCATCAGAAATTTCTTCCAGTGTCTGTTCTCTGCGCATCAAAATGCCTCCAGTCCAGTCACTCCCCAGTCTGAGGCCAGATCCTTCATTCCTTCCAGCACTTCTTCTCTGGAATACCCGTGATCGTCCAGAAAATCACTGTCCATATCATTCAGATACAAATAAAAGGTCAATGCAAGTTCCAGGTAATCCACATCGTCTTCCTGCATCCCCTCATAAAGAGTATTTTCTGCTTCATTGATCTCTCCATTTTTGGCCAGATCCATTACTTTTTGAAATAGTTTATCTGCCTCGGAAAAATCTGCATTATCATTCGGAAGTGTATATGACGGCATCTTTTCATGAAGAAGAAGTTTTGCGATCAGTCTTCCTACATCCTCTATATTTCTTATCATATGATCATCCTGTACACCCATATTCTGTAAGCTCTTTTTTAAGAGCCTTCCTCCTTTCATTATCAGATATTTTAGTGGAATCAGTCTTTTATTTATCCAGTTTCAATCCTGCCAGCGCCTGGGCAAATGCATTATTCACCGGCTCTTTTGCTTCTTTTTGCTGCTGTCTCATATATTTCTGGACATCACGTTTGTTAACGCTTGCGCCTTCTTTTTCTCTTCTGGCCTGGAAAGCAGAAAGTTTTTCTTTATAGCCGCATGCACATACAAACGTTTCCTCTTTACCTTTTACATACATTTCCATACGTTTGTGGCATTTCGGACAACGTGCATTGGTTGTTCTGGAAATGGTTTCTCTGTAACCGCATTCTCTGTCCTGGCATACCAGCATCTTTGCATTCTTTCCATTGACTGCCAGCAACTTCTTCCCGCAGTTCGGGCAGATTTTATTTGTCAGATTATCGTGGTGGAAAACTCCCTGTCCGGTTTTAATCTCATCTACAATATCACAGGTATAGTTTCGGATTTCTTTCAGGAATGTTTCCTGCTTCATCTTACCTTTGGCGATGTTTCCAAGCTTCATTTCCCAGTCTGCTGTCAGTTCCGGTTTACGCAGCTCCTCTGGTACCAGCTCCAGAAGCTGTTTTGCCTTGGAAGTCAGGTGAATCTCATTGCCTTTTTTCTCCATCATGAAACTGTTAAACAGTTTCTCAATAATATCCGCTCTTGTTGCAACTGTTCCCAGACCGCCGGTCTCACCAAGTGTTTTCACTGCTTTTGCATCGTGGCTTTCCATATAACGTACCGGATTTTCCATTGCCGCAAGAAGCGTAGCTTCCGTAAATCTTGCAGGTGGTTTTGTCTTTCCTGTATTCATGGATACATTCTGTATATACAGCTTCTCGCCCTTTTTCATCTGTGGAAGCTTCTGATCTTTCAGCTTCTGAGATTCATCTGCTGTATCCATATCTTCTTCATCAGTGTCTGTATTTTCGTACACTTCTTTCCATCCAGTGCTTTTTACAACTTTTCCGCTGGCAGCAAACAATTCTCCCGCTGCCGTTCCTTCCATACTTACCTGTTCATACATAAACGGAGGATACAGTACACTAAGGAATCTGCGAACTACCATATCATAAATCCTGCGTTCTTCATTTGTCATATGGTCAAGCTGTACAAACTGCTCCGTAGGTATGATAGCGTGATGATCGCTGACCTTTTTATCATCTACAAAGCTTGCATTTGCTCTGACCGGCTGATTTAACAATGCACCTGCCAGTTTTCTATATGGTCCTACTGCACAGGCTTTCAACCGTTCTTTAATCGTAGGCACAATATCTTTGCCAATGTATCTGGAATCTGTTCTCGGGTAAGTAAGAACTTTATGGTTCTCATAAAGCCGCTGCATGATATTCAGCGTCTGTTTCGCAGAATATCCATATCTTTGATTTGCTTCTCTCTGCAAAGTAGTCAGATCATATAAACCTGGTGCATAGGATCTCTTTTCTTTACTGGTCACAGAAGACACTTCCAGAGTCTGATTCCGGAGAGCGGAAGAAATTTCTTCTGTTCTCTCTTTATTAAAAGTTCTGAAGCTCTTGCTCTTAGGCTCTCTCCACGTCCATGTAACCTCTCCTGCTTTCAGAGTAATTCCATAATATTCCTTTGATTTAAATGCACGGATTTCTTCTTCCCGCTTCGCGATCATTGCAAGTGTCGGGGTCTGCACACGCCCACAGGAAAGCTGGGCATTATACTTGCAGGTAAGTGCTCTGGTTCCATTCATACCTACCAGCCAGTCTGCTTCCGCCCGGGCCACCGCAGCTCTGTACAAATTATCGTACTCATGTCCGTTTTTCAGATTGGAAAAGCCTTCTTTTATAGCCTTATCTGTAACCGAAGAAATCCACAGTCTGCGGATAGGTTTATGGCAGTCCGCTTTATCAAGAATCCAGCGCGCAACCAATTCTCCTTCTCTTCCCGCATCTGTGGCTATAATAATATCTTTTATATCTTTTCTGTAAAGCTGGTTCTTAACAGCGTTATACTGTTTGCCCGTCTGACGAATCACTACCAGCTTCATTCTCTTAGGCATCATGGGAAGTGTAGATATCTCCCATTTTGTGTACTTTTTATCGTACTCTTCCGGATCAGCCAATGTAACCAGATGGCCTAATGCCCAGGTAACAACATATTCTTTTCCTTCCAAAGTACCATTACCTTTCTGCGTGCAATGCAGTACTCTGGCAATATCTCTGGCAACAGATGGCTTCTCTGCAATTACTAATGATTTCATGTTTATGCTCCTCATGGGTGTCCGGCTGTAAATTGCCGGATTTTTTCTCTCCTGAAAGTATAGCATAGAACAGTCATCCGTTCCAGAGTTTCCTTTATTTTGTAATTATTTTATATCTATCTTATAACCCACACCACGAACTGTTTCTACCAGATTTCCTGCAGAGCCCAGTTTCTGGCGAAGAGTTCTGATATGTACATCCACAGTTCTGCTCTCACCATCAAATTCATATCCCCACACCTGATTAAGAAGCTGCGTTCTGGATAAGACTGTTCCACTGTTTTTCAACAGCAGGCATAACACCTCATATTCCTTTAATGTCAGATTTACATTCTGTTTGTCTACTGTTACCACATGTCTGGCGGGACATAC
This sequence comes from uncultured Blautia sp., assembly GCA_934409175.1. Taxonomy (GTDB): domain Bacteria; phylum Bacillota; class Clostridia; order Lachnospirales; family Lachnospiraceae; genus Blautia_A. Next base: position 19,026 of record CAKRVX010000013.1, on the reverse strand, counting down.
ATACAGATTTCCTGCCTGATATTCCTCTGCTCCATCATCTTCCGTTCTTCTCAGCAATGCGCGAATTCTTGAAATCAGTTCCATCATTCGAAATGGTTTTGGAATATAATCATCTGCACCGCTGTCCAGTCCGATCACTGTGTCGTACTCACTTCCTCTGGCAGTCAGCATGATTATCGGAAGTTTCCTGGTATCCGGACGGACACGCAATTTTTTCAATATGGAAATACCGTCCTCTTCAGGAAGCATTACATCAAGAAGCAGAAGGGATGGATGCTCTTTTTCCAGTTCTTTCCAGAACAGAGATGGTCTCTCAAATCCCTTTGCATCAAATCCCTGACTCTTTAATGTATAGATCACAAGTTCGCGGATACTTTCATCATCTTCTACCAGATATATCATCATTCATTCTCCATTTTCTTTTTTTTGTTTCTTAACTTTTTCTTTTAACAAACTCAGTATAATCGTGCTGAGTTAAATCTTTTTGTTTCTTTGTGTTAAAAATACGTAAAATACCACATATTTTCCACCTTTTATTTATAAAAATTTTATGTAATAACAGTAAAAATTTATTTGTAAAAGTATTTCAGAGATGTTATTATATTTTTGAAAATAATACGACGACACTTTAAAAGTACACTTGTCTATGGTATAATCTTTCATACAAAAATAAGGAAGGTGAAATTTTGAAAGATCTTTTAAAAAAATACGGACATGGGTTTGTGATCGGAATTTACAGCATTATTTATATTCTGATGTTCAGATATCTGGAGATGCGTCCGGTTCATGGTTACCATATCGTACATACTGTATTCGATGATATGATCCCCTTTTGCGAGTATTTTATTGTACCCTACCTTTTGTGGTTTCCTTACATGGTTCTGGCTGTTGTATATTTTATTTTTTATAATAAAAACAAACATGAATATTATCAGCTGGCATTTAATTTGATGATGGGCATGACGGTTTTCCTCATCGTATCCTATGTTTATCCAAATGCGCAGCACCTTCGCCCTGCTGAATTTCCCAGAGACAATGTGTTTACTCACATTGTAAAACGGCTCTATCGAACGGATACTCCTACTAATATCCTTCCAAGCATTCATGTATTTAATTCACTGGCCATTCATATGTCTCTGACGAACTGCGAGGCCTTACGGGATCGTAAGGGTATAAAGTTTGCTTCTTTAACCCTCACCACCCTGATCATCATGTCTACTATGTTTTTAAAGCAGCATTCCGTAATCGATGTATGTATGGGAGCTACACTTGCTTTATTCGGCTACCTGGTATTTTATCCAGAAAGGCTGCATGCAGTTTCCCGTTCCAGTACTGCCTACTTTAATGAAAGTAAACGTAATAACAGTGAAAGTTGAAAAGACTCAGGAGAATATTCTCCTGAGTCTTTTTTAATTAAATCCATAAAATTTCTGACTTATCTTATACGCAGCTACAGACATCTTTCTTCCGCCTCGTCCCGGCAGGTTCATAACTCTGCCGAAAAGACTGTGTCTTAATTTTCTGTAAACCAGACGATTCTGAGCCTTAATATATTCCAAAAGTTCTTTCTTTTTCTGCAATGCTTCCTCTGACCCCGCACGAATAAGCATAATAGAAGAAATGGTTGTAATAATATCCAGATAACTGAACATATAATCTTTCAGATGTTTATTGGTATTTCCACAATTAATATAAACATCCACCATCAGTTTATTTACCCTGATCTGCTGATCAATACGTCGAATCATTACCTTTTCGTTTACAGACTGATCATCCCGGCCAATAAAGTAACGATAAAAATTCACATCCAGATAATACAGATTTTTCACATATGGAAGGGGCTCAAAAGCAAAGAGATTGTCTACGTAAAAAGTATGCTTCGGAAGTTCCAGATTGCAATCATGGAGAAGCTGTGTTCTGTAGATCATGGAATGCATCAAAAGATATTTTCCTTTATGCATATGTACTTCGTCCCATCCAAACATGCGTCCCTGTGGAAGGCATCTGCGATACTGCATGATCTTTTTGCGCGTTGCCCCCTGTTTCTCATAAACAAAGTTACTGATAAGAAGGTCCAGAGTCTGTGGTCCTCTTGAAAGCTCATATAAAGTTTTCAGAATTTCTATATAAGCCTCCTTGTTTACCCAGTCATCACTGTCTACTACTTTAAAATACAAACCTGTAGCATTTTTGATTCCTGCATTGACTGCAGAACCATGTCCACCATTTTCCTGATGAATTGCTTTTACAATAGTTGGATATTTCGCTGCATACGCATCTGCAATTTCTGCAGTCCGATCTGAAGATCCATCATTTACCACAAGGATCTCTACTTCTTCGCCTCCTACCAGCAATGATTCAATGCACTTTTCCATATAATCCTGTGAATTGTAGCATGGAATGGCAATACTTAACAGTTTCATCTCTTTTCCTCCTTAATATATCTTGCGTACGCTCCAAATGCAGATGGAATTGCGTACCTTTTACCTATCTGTTCCTTACTTGCAAAAATAAGTTTTTCTTCCTCTACTTTTTCCAGGGATGACACCCTGATCCTGTATGCACGCATTCTCCATTCGATATGAGAAAAAATATGCTTTGCATCAGGAAGTTCTTCTATATGAAGCGGAATCAGTCCCTGATTTCTGACATATTCCAGAACCTCTTTCTGATCCAGATGTCCCGGCAGATTAGGAAGTTCATACAATCCTGCCAGAAGTCCTTTATCCGCTCTCCGGCGAATAGCAGAATGTTCTCCATCCTGTATCACAAGTACTGTTCTTTTCTCCAGCTTTTTTGCTTTTTTTTGTGCTTTTACCGGAAGTTCATCCACCATGCCATGTCTGTACGCTCTGCAAACAAATGCCACTGGACATTTCCCGCATATTGCCTGTCCATTGGGAACACATATAACCGCTCCCAATTCCATAAGCGCCTGGTTAAAATCTCCCGGAGAATCTTCAGGCATAATCTCCTGAAGATCTTTTTCCATCTTTTTACGAACCGACAGTCTGCTGATGTCCTCTTTGCTCTCCGTAATTCTGGAGATTACTCTAAGTACATTTCCATCCACAGCCGGAACTTTTTTACTATAGGCAATAGATGCAATCGCACCTGCTGTATAACTCCCTATCCCCTTTAACGACATAAGGGTGTCATAATCTTCAGGCAGTCTGCCTTTATATTTCTCCATCACTGTCTGGGCCGCTTTCTGCATATTTCTAACACGATTATAGTATCCCAGTCCTTCCCATAATTTGAGAAGTCTTTCTTCCGGACATTCTGCCAATGCAGCAACATCCGGCAATTCCTGAATAAATCGTTGAAAATATGGTTTTACAGCTTCCACTCTGGTCTGCTGGAGCATGATTTCTGATATCCATGTATAATATGCATTATCTTTATCACGCCATGGCAATACTCTTTTATTTTCTCTGTACCATTTCAATAAAGGCTCTACTATTTCTTGCAGCATTTTTCTCTCCGAATCTATTTCTCCGGTACCGGCTTTTACAGCCTGATCGGAACCGGATTCTGTATTTCTATATAATCTTCACGGATCAGACAGTCCCGGGCAATCAAATGCACTCCCGCCTGTCTGGCTCTCTGTAAAGCTTCTCCAAATTTCGGATGGGTATTCCAGTTCGGTTCAAATTCTGTAATTCCTTCCATCTGTATTACAAACAGCAAATATGCTTCATAACCATCTTTCAGACATCGGATCAGTTCTTCTACATGTTTAAGCCCTCTTTCTGTAGGAGCATCCGGAAATCTGGCAATATTATTTTCTTCCAGCGTAACTCCTTTGACTTCCACAAATGCTTTTCTGTATTGAGATTCCACATAAAGATCAAATCTGGAATTGCCATAAACCTTTTCCGTTTTTACCTGAACATCCTCCGGAAAAAGTCCTCCATTCTCAATCCATTCTGCCGCTACTTTATTAGGGATCTGCGAATCCATATTGATCCATCTTCCGGATTTCTTTACACAGATCAGATCATACCTGGTCTTCCTGGAAGGATTAAAGCTTTCCTCCAGAATCACTTCCGCACCTGGCACAAGAAGTTCCTTACATCGCCCTGTATTTTTAACATGGACTGTTTCCATATGTCCATTCAGTTTAACATGTGCAATAAAACGATTAGGGCGCTCCTGAAAAACTGCCCGTTTTATATTTTTATATTTCATATTTCTTCCTCGCATGCTCTATCATACCATAAAATCATAAAAAAGACAGTTGAATTTTTTTCTTTTCTGCCATAGAATTAATATTACCGTAAATACGAAAGATAAAACCACAAAACCGACATCAGAAAGGGATCTTATATCATGGACAGTATCATTTTTGACGTAGATGGCACTTTATGGAATTCTACAGAAATCGTAGCGAAAGCATGGACCTGGTATCTTCAGACCAAAGAGCATATGAATATTGAACTTACTTCACAAAAACTCATGTCTTTGTTTGGTCAGCTCCTTCCGGATATAGCCAGACAGCTCTTTCCTGAGCTCAGTGAATCTGAGCAGCTTCGCATTATCGATGGATGCTGTCAGGCAGAGCATGAAGCATTATTAAAACAATGTGCACCTCTTTATGAAGGACTGGAAAATACACTTCAGGAACTGGGCAAACGATATCCTCTCTTTATCGTCAGTAATTGTCAGGCTGGATATATTGAGGTTTTTCTGAAAGCTACCGGTTTTGAACATTATTTTAAAGGTCACCTTTGTCCCGGTGATACAGGCCTCGCCAAAGCCGATAATATTATAAAAATTTCTGAGAAATATCATTTGCAGTCTCCTGTTTATGTAGGTGATACTGCAGGTGATTTCAATGCCTGTAAAAAGGCAGGCGTTCCATTCATATTTGCATCGTATGGCTTTGGCCATGTAGAAAGTCCATGGAAAACCATCACCAGGCCAGAAGATCTGATTCAGATCTGTAATTCCGGCAGAAATTCCTGACAAAAACGGAGCAGGTTCCTCAAGATTGAAGAACCTGCTCCGTTTTTGATTTTTATTTTCTGCATTTCTTTCTGAGATAATACACAAGCCCTACCACGATAACAAGCAGAATCACTATGTATGCAACACTTGCTTCAAAACTCGTAAAAAACATATTAATTCCTGAAACAATGCCAATCAGGACCATTGCCACTCCACAGCCCTTTTCCATTTTCTTTTCATCATAAAGTTTTTTACGGACATCTGCATTTCCGCCTTTCATAAAAATTGCTCCATGTCCTGTCAGAAGCATTATTCCTACGATCAAAGCCACTGCTGTTAAAATCACATCTAAAGATCCCATGTTATTTCCTCCTTTTGACTGCTGATGTCATATTTCTACAACCCATGTATTCTTCAGATAATTATTAAGGCTGTCTGATTCAGACAGCCTTAACTGTAATTTCTGTTCCTCACATATTAATAGAAGCACACGATCGGCACACCATACTGAATGATATTATAAAGTTCAGCCGCTTTATCCGGCGGCATATTAATACATCCGTGAGATCCGCCTTCCAGATATCGGTCACCTCCGAAGTATGGCTGCCAGGACGCATCATGAAAACCGATTCCACCATTAAACGGCATCCAGTAATTTACTTTCGTCTCATATTCATATTTACCATTAGCCAGCTGTTTTCCTCTTAATACATCAGGACTCTTTTTATAATAAAGCGTATAAATTCCAGCCGGTGTCTGACGATCTGCATATCTCATATCTCCTGAGACAATATCTGATTCAAAGATCACAGATCCGTCCTGATAATAATACATATGTTGTTCAGACAGATCCACCTCAATATAAGTGTTTCCAATATCATTGTATCCATGCGCATTGGCAGTCATGGAATAAATCGGATCTCTGGTAGTTTGGGTACCGGACTGAATTTCCTGTGTAAGCTGAGCTACTTCTGAAGCCTGGTCAGTCTGCCATCCATAGGCAGAACCATAAACACTCACCGTTCTTCCGCTTGTGGTCTGAAATTCCCTTTCCGTACCTACCGTATCATGAGCCGCTGCAAGCTGCGCCACATAATCTGCAATGTGCTGCTGAAAAGAAGCATCATCTCTGATAAGCTGACCTTTATCATCGAAGTTCAGCCAGTCCTTGATAGTATTTCCATCCAGAGTCACTGTTTCATCTCCAAACGTGTAAGTAATACTTGCTTTTGTAAAATTATTACATGCATCAAGAGACGCCTGAAGGTCCGGGTCGTCACTGGTAACTGAAGCTTTTACATATACATCCGGATTACTGCTGAAATCAACCGTAGTTTCATTGTCTGAAACAGCCTCAGAAAGTGCATTATATGCCTGCCGCAGATCCAGTTCACTTCCCTCTGTCTCAGGCACGATTTCAAACTGATCATCACCATACGCTACATATGCATCTTCTGGTGCTACCTGATTTTCCTCCTGCGCACAGTTAAGTGCTTTTACCTGTTCTTTCAGCTTCTGCTTATCATAAGTAGTATTCTCTGCTGCAGTATAACTTCTGGTTTCAAAAAATCCCAGAATCCATTCATATGGCTTCTGTGCTTTCAAAAGCTTCAGAACACTGCCATCTGAAACATAACTGTAACCAATCTGATCTCCACTGATCGTCTGCGGATCCAGATTACGGGAATCCACCTCTATGGAATAATCCTCGACTGTCTTCGCAATCTCCTGCTCCGCTTCATATGCTGTTTTTCCTGAGCAGTTGATTCCATTAATTGTGGTTCCTTCAAAAAATTTATCCGAATAATAATAAGACATTCCTGCATAAGCTGAACCTGCTGCAACTACGATCATCGCCAGCGTAATTCCTGTAACCTTCAGTACTTTATGTTTCTTCTTCACTGGCGGTTCATAAGGGGCAAGGTCTTCTTCTGCAATAGGTACATAAGAAATTCTGCTGGGTTTCGCTGATTTACGGATTATACCTTCTGCCTTTTCGTTTTTCTCTTCGTTTTTCCCCATTTATATTCTCCTCAATAAAAATCGCTGTATGTCAGCCCCTCTATTATAACATAATTCTTCCAATTTGCATCTGTTATTCATCTTTTTCTCAAAAAATTTGTAAAAAGCCATGTGTCCGAAATAGACACATGGCTTTTAGATTTCTACTCTTTTTATTTTACAGTTCAAGACGTTTCTTCATATCTTTCATAACAAAGAAATACATGGCAACCAGCAGACCGCCTGCCAGAATCCATGCTACAGGACTCGCCATGCAGGCACCAAAATAACTTTTGTGTGCTGCCGCAATAGTTGCTGTCACGCCTCTTCCAGTCAATTCTGCTACACCCGCCAGCATAGGCAGCAGTCCATATCCCATACCCTGAATTCCATTTCTAAGAACATTTACAAAGTGCAATGGGATAAAGAATACGGCCACACATTTCACATATATATCCACCATAGGAATTACTTCTGCAGCATTGTCCGAGATAAACAAATAGGAAAAGTATTTACCAAAAAAGAAAATGATCACTCCTGTCACAATGGCATAGATCACTCCCATAATATGCGCACAGTTGAACCCGGACCTGACTCTGTCAAGTTTACGCGCCCCCACATTCTGCGCATTATAAGTGGCCATGGTAGTTCCCAGTGCCACATATGCCTGTGTAAAGATATTTTCGATCTTATTTCCTGCAGTAAAAGCCGCTACTGCATAGGAACCCAGGATATTCAGTGCTGACTGTACCATCATAGTTCCGATAGCAGTAATAGAATACTGAAGTCCCATGGGAATTCCTACTTCGATTTCTTTTTTTGAAAGCTCCCAACGGAATTTCCAGTCTTCTCTGCACAATCGAAGTTCAGGCACACATTTTATAATGTACACCAGGCACAACAGTCCGGAAACTCCCTGAGCTGTAACAGTTGCCCAGGCAGCCCCTGCCACTCCCATATGAAATACAATGATAAATACCAGATCCAGAACAATGTTTAAAACCGCCGCAAGAATCAGGAAATACAGAGGTGTTTTACTGTTTCCCAGTGCCCGGAGGATACTTGCCAGAATATTGTACAGCACCTGGGCAAAAATTCCTCCGCATATAATCATAATATAAGCATAGGCATCCTCAAAAATGTCTCCAGGTGTATGCATAAATGTGAGAAGTGGTCGCATTCCCACCATGCTCACTGCAGTCATGAGCACTGAGATCAGTAATGACAGTATGGCCGCATTTCCCACAGATTGCCGCATTTCATCCATTTTCCCTGCTCCGAACTTCTGTGACGTCAATACTGTAAATCCTGCTGTCAGCCCCATCAGAAAACCTATGATCAAAAACATGATCGTTCCTGTAGACCCTACTGCTGCCAATCCCTTAGTTCCTACAAACTTCCCCACAATGATGGCATCTGCCATATTGTAAAACTGTTGGAATACATTTCCCATAAAGACAGGAATGGTAAAATTAAGTATCATCTTTGTCGGTTTCCCGACAGTCATATCTGTCTGCATTCCAAAACCCTCCATTTTTCTGCATATTTAACTCGCTCTGTTACAAACTGTGCAGAGTTTTTTTGATGTGTCAGAGCGATTATAGTTGAAAATATTTCCTATTTCAAGATGTGTTTTTTAATTCCCATATTTTCTACATAATCACAAAAAAACCCCCGGTAAACCGGAGGTTTTTTTCGTTATAATCACGAATTCTTATTTCTCGATAAGAAGGGATTTACCTGTCATCTCTCCAGGCTGTTCCATACCCATCAGCTGAATCAGTGTAGGAACGATATCTGCCAGACATCCGTTTTCACGAAGTGTGTATTTCGGATCTGCATTTACCAGAATAAACGGTACTGGGTTTGTAGTATGCGCAGTCCAAGGTGCACCTGTCTCGTAGTCGATCAGCTGCTCAGCATTTCCATGGTCAGCGCAGATAAACATCTGTCCGTCTACGGATTTCAGTGCTTCTACTGCTTTGCCTACACATTCATCTACAGTTTCAACAGCTTTCACTGCCGCTGCCATTACACCTGTATGACCAACCATATCCGGATTTGCAAAATTGATTACAATCACATCATATTTCTCAGATTTGATTGCATCTACCAGTTTCTCACATACCTGCGGTGCACTCATTTCAGGCTGAAGGTCATAAGTAGCAACCTTCGGGGACTTTACAAGAATTCTGTCTTCGCCCTGGTTCGGCTCTTCTACTCCACCGTTGAAGAAGAAAGTAACATGTGCATATTTCTCTGTCTCAGCGATACGTGCCTGTGTCATATTATGTGCAGCAAGGTATTCGCCAAATGTGTTCTTAAGCTGTACTTTATGGAATGCCACCAGTTTGTTCTGAATTGTATCATCATAATCTGTGAAGCATACAAAAGTAACCTGTGGTCTTACTTTTCTTTCGAATCCCTGGAAATCATCATCACAGAATGCTCTTGTGATCTCACGAGCACGGTCTGGACGGAAATTGAAAAATACTACAGAGTCCTTATCCGAAATTACAGCTGTTGGTTTTCCATCTTTCTCAATTACTGTAGGAAGAACAAATTCATCTGTTTTATCATTGTCATAGGAAGCCTGTACTGCTGCTGCAGCCTCTGTTCCTTTTACACCTTCTCCTGATGTAAGCGCATTATATGCCAGTTCAACACGATCCCATCGGTTATCACGGTCCATTGCATAATAACGTCCGGATACAGTAGCCACTTCTCCGACGCCGATTTTCTTCATCTCAGCTTCCAGCTGTTCTACAAATTCCTTTCCGGATGCAGGAGGTGTATCACGTCCGTCCAGGAAACAGTGTACATAGACTTTCTCTACGCCTTCTTTTTTTGCCATCTCAAGAAGTCCGTAAAGATGTGTATTATGGCTGTGAACACCACCATCAGAAAGAAGTCCCATAAAGTGTACTGCTGAATTATTTTCTTTTGCATTTTTCATTGCTGCCAGAAGAGCTTCATTCTTAAAGAAATCTCCATCCTGAATCTCTTTTGTAATTCTGGTAAGTTCCTGATATACGATGCGTCCTGCACCCATGTTCATATGACCTACTTCAGAGTTACCCATCTGTCCATCCGGAAGACCTACAGCGAGTCCGCTTGCATTCCCTTTTACAAAAGGATACTCTGCCATCAGCTTATCCATAACTGGTGTTTTAGCTTCATAAACAGCATTTCCCTCTTTTTTGTCATTCAGACCATAACCATCAAGGATCATTAAAACGGTTGGTTTTTTGCTCATAATGTTCTCCTTATATATATATTTGTATAATTTTCAATGTTTCCAATGTATATAGTACCAAAAATCCAGGATTTTTCAATTCTTTTCTTCGAAAAAGCCTGATTTATTTACCATATACACGGATGATTGTGGAAATTTTACGTACAGAATCTCTGTTTCGGATTTCCTCGATCGCAGTACGGAAATCTCCCTCTCTTACTTTCTCTGTAATCACAACAACCTCTGCACAGCCTTCTACTTTTGTATCTTTCTGAATAATCTGTGCTACACTTACCTGATATTTTGCAAAAATTGCTGTCATCTCTGCAAGTACACCACAACGGTCTTCTACTTTCAGACGAAGGAAATAACGATTGTAGGTATCTTCCATTTTCTTTACAGGAATCTGTTTGTAACAAGTGCATCCGATTCTGCCGCAACATCCCGCCTGTATATTACGTACAATATCAAAGATATCTCCTACCACAGCGCTGGCTGTAGGCAGCTCACCTGCCCCTCTTCCAAAGAACATTGCATCTTCTACTGCATCGCCATGTACAAAAACAGCATTATAGGAATCATTAACTGTTGCAAGAGGATGAGAACTTGGAATCAGCATCGGGCATACATATGCTTCGATTCCGTTTTCTGTATTTCTGGCTACACCCAGAAGCTTAATATCCCTTCCCATTTCCTTTGCATAATGGATATCCTTTGAAGTAATCTTTGCAATTCCTTCTGTATAAACATCATTAAATACCACACGGGAATTAAAAGCTACCGACGCAAGAATTGCGACCTTACGTCCCGCATCCAGTCCTTCGATATCCGCTGTAGGATCTGCCTCTGCATAACCAAGCTCTGTAGCCAGGGCAAGAGCATCCTTGAATTCCATTCCTTCCTGAGTCATCTTTGTCAGAATAAAATTTGTAGTACCATTGACAATTCCCATGATCTCTGTCATATGGTTTCCTGCCAGGCATTGTTTCAACGGTCTGATGATTGGGATTCCTCCGGCAACAGCTGCTTCAAACAGGAAATCCACCTTATTTTCATGTGCGGTTTCCAGCAGTTCATGACCATAAACTGCTATCAGATCTTTATTGGCAGATACCGTATTTTTGCCTGCTCTCAGTGCCTCAAGAATATATTTTCTGGCAGGATCGATTCCGCCCATCAGTTCAATAACAATCTGTATTTCCGGATCATTTACAATTTCATCCCAATTATTTGTCAGGATAGATGGATCTTCCAGTTTTCCAGCTGCTTTTTCAATATTTCTTACAAGGATCTTCTTGATCTCTACCTTGCAGCCGATCTTGGCTTCCATCTCTTCTTCCTGATTTTTTAATACTTTATAGACACCTGTTCCTACTGTTCCAAATCCAAGCAGTGCCGCCTTGATGACTCTTTCACTCATTTTCCAGGATTCCCCTTTCTACTTTTATCACGCGCATTTTATAATTTTATGATGCGATCGGGCTGATTTTTATACTAGGGCAGAATCCTCTGTTTGTCAAGCTTGTCTGCATTTTTATGCAATGTTTTTCATCTGTTTTTCCAGTTCATCTATTTTTCTGCGAAGCCATTTAATATACCAGATTCCTCCCCATATCAGACCAGTCAGTATAATCACAAATCCCAATGCAAACCATTTGTAAAATTCATTCTGTTCTCCAGATATTAATCGTAAAAACAGCTCCCAGGACGTAATCACTGTAATGCCCGCACAGAAAACATTCTTTAATACATGCATCTATTGCCTCCTTTACAGTGTCTTTATAAAGACACTATTATATGTATCATTTTACCCCCATAATAAAAGTATCGCAATAACAAACAGGACGGATATTTACAAATGATACGCTACGATAAATTATGGATAACAATGGAGAAACGTGGGATCTCTCAATATGATCTCTATATGAATTACGGAATTCATCGTTCTTTACTTGACCGGCTTCGCCATAACAAAAATATTGAAACTTTTACTCTGAACAAACTTTGTTCCATTCTGCACTGTGATCTCTGTGATATTGCAGAATACATTCCTGATGATCCAGAACCTGACCATCAGGAGTAATTCTGTTTTATTCCAGAGCAATTTGTACTACAATATTTTTGTAAAAACAAAAGCTTTTTTTTTAATTTTATGGTATAATTTTCAGAGATTTACAGTTAAACAAGTTTTCTGAAAATGTTTCTAAAGAAGAAAAGGAGACACTATACTATGAAATATGATGTAATCATCATCGGAGCAGGACCCGGAGGGATTTTCTCCGCCTACGAACTGATGGAACAGAATAAAAATTTGAAAATCGCTGTTTTCGAAGAGGGGTATCCTTTGAATAAGCGTCACTGTCCCATCGACGGACAAAAAATAAAAACATGCATCAAATGCAAGATATGTTCTATTATGAGTGGGTTCGGTGGTGCTGGTGCTTTCTCTGATGGCAAATATAATATTACCAATGATTTCGGTGGTACACTCTATGAGCATATCGGAAAAAAAGAGGCCCTTGATCTGATGCGTTACGTAGACGACGTCAATGTTGCCTATGGCGGACAGGATACAAAAATGTATTCTACTGCAGGCACCAAGTTTAAAAAGCTCTGCATGCAGAATAAATTAAAACTTCTGGACGCTTCTGTTCGTCATCTGGGTACCGATATTAACTATGTTGTTCTGGAAAACCTTTATAACAAATTAAAAGAGTATGTCGATTTCTATTTCAATACCCCTGTAGAACGTCTGGAAATTCTGGATACTGGATATCGGATCATCACAAAGGACGCATCTTTTGACTGCAGCAAATGCATTGTCTCTGTCGGCCGCAGCGGAAGCAAATGGATGGAACAGGTCTGTAAGGAACTTGATATTCCTACCAAATCCAATCGTGTAGACCTTGGTGTCCGTGTAGAACTTCCTGCCGTGATTTTCTCCCATCTCACAGATGAGCTTTATGAAAGCAAGATTGTCTACAGAACTGAGAAATTTGAAGATAATGTCAGAACATTCTGTATGAACCCATATGGAATCGTTGTAAATGAAAATACCAATGGAATTGTAACTGCCAATGGTCACAGCTATGAAGACGCTTCCAAACAGACCGAAAACACAAACTTTGCACTTCTGGTCGCCAAACATTTCTCCGAGCCTTTCAAGGACAGTAACGGATACGGTGAAAGTATCGCACGTCTCTCCAATATGCTTGGCGGTGGCGTAATCGTACAGCGTTTCGGTGATCTGGTCCGCGGAAGAAGAAGTACTGTTGCCCGTATTGAAGAAGGCATGGTACGTCCTACTCTTGCTGCTACACCAGGAGATTTAAGTCTGGTTCTTCCTAAACGTATTCTGGATGGAATTATCGAAATGATTTATGCTCTTGATAAAATCGCTCCAGGAACAGCTAATGATGATACACTTCTATATGGCGTAGAAGTTAAATTCTATAATATGGAAGTAGAAATTGACGAAAATCTGGAAAGCAACTATAAAGGACTTTATATCATCGGTGATGGAAGTGGTGTTACCCATTCATTGTCTCACGCATCTGCAAGCGGTGTATATGTAGCCCGCCAGATTGTTAATAATTTATAATTTCCCGTAATAAAAAAGAATCCTGTTTGTGCAGGATTCTTTTTTATTACATATATTTTTATACTTTTTGGTAAGCCATCCAGTCTGTCATCCCCAGACGTTCAAAGGAACCACAATACTGAAATCCACATTTGGTAAGTAGTTTCTGCATGGGAATATTATCTCTGTAAGTATCCATTCTGATATTCGGAGTCTGTTCATAGGCCCAGTTTAGGCAGAAGGCAGCTGCACCTTTCACAATTCCTGTAGATGCTACTCTATGAACCACTGCATAAGGATTTTCGTTCAGCCATGTACCATTAATCTGTCTGTAGTCTTCATCTTCTTCCACAGCATAATAAAATACGCAGGCCGTCTTTCCCTGTTCCATGCACAAATAGGTTCTGTCAAGACCTTGTTCTATCAGTTCTCTGTCAGGATAATCCTCTCCCCACTGATTCGCATTTCCGTTTTCCTGCATGAATTTTCTGGCATTCTCATATATTTTCATTATCTCTTCCATATCCTGAAAAGACGCTTTTCTGATTTCCATTAGTATACTCTGCTCCTATTGTCATTTCCCCGTTCTTCCAAGTTTGTCTGTACTCTTGACATTAATACTACTGTCTCACAATGATCTGTAAAACTGAACATGTCTACTGGCTGTATCTTTCTTACTTTGTATCCATGTTTCGTAAAATATTCCAGATCTCTGGCAAGTGTCTCAGGTCCGCAGGAAACATACACGATTCTAGACGGATTCAATTTGATTACCGAAGACATAAATTTTTTGTCACTGCCTGTGCGTGGCGGATCCATAAACACTACATCTGCACGCTCCCCTCTTTCTGCCATTTTTTCCATAAATTCTCCTGCATCGCCCTGATAAAAATGCGCATTTGTGATTTTATTTTCTCTGGCATTAAGTTTCGCATCATGAACAGCATCTGAATTCATTTCTACACCGATCACATTTTTCGCTTTCTTTGCTGCTACCAGCCCGATAGTTCCAATTCCGCAGTACGCATCAATGATCGTTTCCTTTCTTCCAAGTCCCGCATATTCTATTGCTGTTTTGTACAGAATTTCTGTCTGTACAGGATTTACCTGATAAAAAGACTGAGGAGATATACGGAAGGAACAGCCGCAAAGCGTATCCCGGATAAATCCTTTTCCATAAATCACAATATCACGTTCTCCAAGTACCATGCTGGTTTTTTTGTCATTTACATTCAATACTACTGTTGTAATCTGCGGAAATTTTTTTCGCAAAGCTTTTACAAAATTATTTTTTGACGGAAAAATTGGAGAAGCCACCACAAGAACTACCATAATTTCTCCTGTCGCAAATCCTCTCCTTACCAACACATGACGTAACAATCCATACTCTGTATCTTCATCATAAGTTTTGATTTTAAAAGATTTCAGCATATCCCGGATTGCACGGATAATTTCCTGACTGATCTTGTCCTCGATCAAACATTCTTCTACCGGCACTACTTTATGCGTTTTTGCCTCATAGGTACCACAGATGATATTTCCCTTTCTATCCCTGTCAAAAACAGCATGAACTTTATTTCTGTAATAATAGGGATCTTCCATACCGATGATTGGTTTTACACTTCCGAACTTTTTCAGAAGTTTACTCATCTTTTTTTGTTTGACTGTAAGCTGTTCTTTATACGGAATGCCCTGATACTGGCAACTTCCGCATTTTTTGGTTACTTTACATTTCTTTATATTATCTTCCATAAATCACTGACCTGCTTTCTGTTTGCATACTTTCTTCATTATAACAGCGAAGGTCAGTTCATGCAATCAGATAGATTCAATTCGATTTCTCAATTTTAACATTTTCTGATCAAGCACAGCAATTTCATCAGAATAGCATTTTAATTCTTTACCTATTTTATCGGCACCCTTTACATCTTTTTTATAAAGCAACTGATATTCCAGGACTGACCAGAAATCCATGGCAGTTGTGCGAATCTGTACTTCCACTTTTTTTGTCTCTACCTTATCTCCCATACAGACAGGAACTTCTATAATAAGATGTAGGCTCATATATCCGTTTTTCTTTGGTTTAGCAATATAGTCTTTCTCTTTAACCACTTTAAGATCTTTCTGTTTCTTCAGCATATCAGCGATTTCATACACATCATCGAGAAAAAGACATACAATGCGTATACCTATAAGATCATTCAATTTGGTTCTGGCCAGATCAAAATCTGGCTCGAGATTTTTACGAATCATTTTCGCATAAATACTTTCCGGAGTTTTAATCCTTTGCGAAACGTTCTGGATCACTTCTCTTTTATGTTTGTATACCAGCTGCTCACTGATAATCTTTATTTTTACAGTTAATATTCCTATTACATACTGGCAGTGAAGATAATATTGATCCTTGTTCATTTCGTTTCTTATTTTCTCAATTTCTTTTTTTATTGTCCTCACCATCCATTTCTCATAAATTTCAAATTGATAACAGAATATCATATATTATATGAACGCACTATCGTATTCATGTAAAATAACTGTTAAATATTCTAATCGGATTACAGCAACAATACCTGTCACTGAATACAATCCCTCCGGTATTTGTCAAAAGTTAAGATATTATGTCGAAACATTTTCTGAAGATTTATGTTGAAAGCCGTAGACGAATGTAGAAAAATATGATATACTCCGTATATACAAAAGAAAGAAACACAAAGTACTAAAGATATTTACAAAAGATAATCTTATCGGGAAACACCAGATCAGGTTCTGCACACCAGATAAACATATGTGTTTTCAATTCACTTATGAATATACGATACGATAAAAAGGACAGCTTTCCAGAGAAGCTGTCCTTTATTTTATATTATCTACCAATGAGAATCCAATTATAAAACGCCCCTAAATACAGTTCAATTAGCAAAAACTACCAATTTTCATTGCATTTAGGGGCGTTATATTATTTCTCGTTTGGACACATTAGCTAAATTTAGCTATTTATTTATAATTTACGATCTTTCCGAAATCAGCTTTCAGAGAAGCGCCGCCTACAAGACCGCCGTCGATATCGTTCTGAACGAATAAGTCAGGAGCTGTTGCAGGATTTACAGATCCGCCGTACTGGATACGGATTGCTTCTGCTGTTGCTTCATCATAGATTTCAGCGATGCATGCACGGATACCAGCGCATACTTCCTGAGCCTGCTCAGTAGTAGCTGTTTTACCTGTTCCGATTGCCCAGATTGGCTCGTAAGCGATAACTGCTGTCTTAGCCTGATCTGCTGTAACACCCTGGAATCCAACTTTAACCTGCTGACGGATGAAATCCATTGTTACGCCCTGCTCTCTCTGAGTAAGAGTTTCGCCGCAGCACATAATTGGTGTGATTCCGTGTTCGAAAGCTTTAAGAATCTTCTTATTAACATCTTCGTTTGTTTCTCCGAAATATTCTCTTCTCTCGGAATGTCCAAGAACAACATATTTAACGCCAGCATCTACGAGCATTGCAGGGGAGATTTCTCCTGTATATGCACCTTTCTCTTCGAAATACATGTTCTCAGCACCAACCTGAATGTTTGTTCCTTTAGCAGCTTCTACAACTGGGATAATGTCGATTGCAGGTACGCAGAACACTACGTCTACTTCATCATTTACTACTAATGGTTTTAATGTTTCTACTAATTTAACAGCTTCGCTTGGTGTCATGTTCATTTTCCAGTTACCAGCGATAATTTTCTTTCTTGCCATGATAATTCTATCTCCTTAGTGTCCCTGTAGGACTTATTATTTATCGTTTGCTGCTGCAACACCCGGGAGTTCTTTTCCTTCCAGGAATTCAAGAGATGCACCACCGCCTGTAGAGATGTGTGTCATCTTGTCACCATATCCAAGGATGTTAACTGCTGCTGCAGAATCACCACCACCGATGATTGTTGTAGCATCTGTGTCAGCAAGTGCTTTGGCAACAGCTTCTGTACCATGAGCGAAATTCGGCATTTCGAAGCAGCCCATCGGTCCATTCCATACAACTGTCTTAGCGTCTTTTACAGCGTCAGCGAAAAGTTTCTCTGTTTCCGGTCCGATATCCATTCCTTCCCAGCCATCCGGGATCTCACCACGTTTCACAACCTGAATGTTGCAATCGTTAGAGAAGTCATCACCGATTCTGTTATCTACAGGAAGAAGAAGTTTTACGCCTTTTTCTTCAGCTTTCTTCATCATGTCTAATGCATACTGAAGATAATCATCTTCGCAAAGAGATTTACCGATATGTCCGCCCATAGCTTTGGAGAATGTGTAAGACATACCACCACCAATGATAAGAGTATCTACTTTATCAAGAAGGTTATTGATTACAGAAATCTTGCTGGAAACCTTAGCTCCGCCAAGGATTGCAACAAATGGTCTCTCAGGATTGTTAACTGCATTTCCAAGGAAATCGATTTCCTTCTGCATTAAGTAACCAACAACTGCTGTATCAACATATTTAGTTACGCCAACGTTAGAGCAATGTGCTCTGTGTGCTGTACCAAATGCGTCATTTACGAATACATCGCAAAGAGAAGCAAGTTCTTTGCTGAATTCGTCTCCGTTCTTTGTCTCTTCTGCACGATAACGTGTGTTCTCAAGTAAGATAACATCTCCGTCTTTCATCTCAGCTACTGCTGCTTTTGCGTTTGGTCCTACTACTTCAGGATCTGCTGCAAATTTAACTTCCTGTCCTAATAACTCGGAAAGGCGAACTGCAACTGGTGCAAGAGATAATTCCGGTTTCGGTTCTCCCTTCGGTTTTCCAAGGTGAGAGCAAAGAATGATCTTTCCGCCATCTGCAACGAGCTTCTTGATTGTAGGAAGAGCTGCTACCAGACGGTTCTCATCTGTAATCTTTCCATCCTGAAGCGGAACATTAAAGTCACATCTTACAAGAACTTTTTTACCCTTTACGTTGATATCATCAACAGATTTTTTGTTCAGCATTTGTGGTGCCTCCTTAATAATATTCTTTGACTGTTACTGCATATTTGCGGACAGTAACATATAATTTCCAGACAGCGCGAAAAGGGTCCGGCCCATTTCAGACCGGACCCTTCGTTGGAGTCTATTCTTCTACACTTACTGAAAATTAAGCGTTCAGCAGTTTACCAAAATGTTTGATTGTACGAACCATCTGGCTTGTGTAGGAGTTTTCGTTGTCATACCAGGAAACTACCTGTACTTCTGTTGTGCCATTCTCAAGTGGAAGAACCATTGTCTGAGTAGCATC
>CAKRVX010000012.1 GCA_934409175.1 uncultured Blautia sp. | reverse complement strand
AACACCCTTGGCGACTACCGACACAGAAGAAAATATAAAGCAGAAGACGGACAGGAAGGCGGCAAAAAACGCTGCCACGGTGCTGATGGAAAAGATGTTGTATTAAAAGTTCCGGAAGGAACTGTCATCATGGACGCAGAATCCGGTAAAGTAATCGCAGATATGTCCGGTGAAAACAAGCGCCAGATCGTATTAAGAGGTGGAAGAGGTGGTAAGGGAAACCAGCATTATGCAACTGCAACCATGCAGGTTCCTAAATATGCACAGCCAGGACAACCTGCACAGGAACTGGAAGTTCTTCTTGAACTGAAAGTGATTGCAGATGTAGGTCTGGTTGGATTTCCGAATGTGGGAAAATCCACATTCCTTTCCCGTGTTACCAATGCACAGCCAAAGATTGCTAACTATCATTTTACAACCCTGAGTCCGAACCTTGGCGTTGTAGATACTGAGAACGGTGGTTTCGTAATCGCTGATATTCCTGGTCTGATCGAGGGTGCATCCGAAGGTGTGGGACTTGGACATGAGTTTCTCCGCCACATCGAACGTACCAGAGTCATCATCCATATCGTAGATGCTGCATCTACAGAAGGACGTGACCCGATCGATGATATTTATAAAATCAATAAGGAGCTGGAAGCCTATAATCCGGAAATCGCTGCAAGACCACAGGTGATCGCAGCAAATAAAATTGATTGTATCTATACAGAAGACGGTGAAGAGAACCCGGTTGATAAGCTTAAAGCAGAATTTGAGCCAAAAGGAATCCAGGTATATCCGATTTCCGCAGTCAGCGGACAGGGTGTCAGAGAACTTTTATTCCATGTAAAAGAACTTCTTGACAACTGTCCACAGGAACCTGTAGTATTTGAACAGGAGTTCTTCCCTGAAGATATGCTGATGGTCGAGAACCTTCCATATACAGTAGAGCAGAGTCCTGAGGATCCGACAATCTTTGTAGTCGAGGGACCTAAGATTGAAAAGATGCTCGGTTATACAAATCTTGATTCCGAGAAAGGTTTCGCATTCTTCCAGAAATTCCTCAAAGAGGGAGGTATCCTGGAAGAACTTGAGAAAGCCGGCATTCAGGAAGGTGATACTGTACGTATGTACGGATTTGATTTTGACTACTATAAATAATTTAATTAACCACCCGATAGTGCATGGCGGATCAAGTTATCCGCCTGACTGAATCACGTAAATAGCAAAGCGGGCAATTCCTGTCCGCTTTACATGATTAAGATAATAGAGGAAAAATAAAATGACAAGTAAACAGAGAGCTTATTTAAAAGGTCTTGCAATGACAATGGACCCGATTCTGCAGCTTGGCAAAGGCGGCCTTACCCCTGAGAACACAGCTGCTGTAGACGAAGCACTTGCAGCCAGAGAATTAATTAAGATCAGTGTTCTCCAGAATTGCTTAGAGGATCCCAGACAGATGGCTGAAGTTTTGGCAGAACGTACTCATTCTCAAATTGTTCAGGTTATCGGCAAGAAAATCGTTTTATATCGCGAAGGCAAAAACGAAAAAAAGAAAATTGAATTACCAAAGAAATAATATTTTTTATTGATCACGGAGATTTTTTCATGGCTGACATCAAACGAAGAATCGGTATTATGGGCGGTACATTTGATCCTATTCATATGGGACATTTGATCCTTGGTGAAAAAGCATACGAACAGTTTCATTTGGATAAAGTCCTTTTTATGCCATCTGGTAATCCGCCGCACAAAAGAGACCGCCAGGGACGTGCTACTGATGAACAGAGAGTAGAAATGGTCAGAAGAGCTATTTCCGGCAATCCACATTTCGAACTTTCACTGATAGAAATGCATGAAAATGGTTATACTTACACATATCATACTTTGGAAATGTTAAAAATAGCAAATCCTGATACGGATTATTATTTTATAATTGGAGCTGATTCCCTGTATAACTTTGAAACTTGGATGGAGCCCGGCAGAATCTGCCAGAACTGTATTCTTGTAACTGCGGTGAGAAATCATTCTACAATTACAGAACTTGAATCAGAAATGCATCGCCTTTCTGGTAAGTATAATGGAAAATTTTTGACATTAAACACCACAAATATTGATGTATCCAGCCAAATGCTCAGAAACTGGATCAGAGAAGAGAAAAGTGTCCGTTATTATATTCCAGATCAGGTAATCACATATATCGAAGAAAATCAGATTTATAGTCTGACTGAAAAGAAAGGATGATTTTTCCCAATGGCAGAGTACGATTTTATAAAAATGCAGAAAAAATTAGCCAAATATCTGGATGAGGATCGTTATGCCCATACACTTGGAGTCATGTACACCTGTGCAGCACTTGCCATGGTTCATGATTGCGATATGGTCATTGCACAAACAGCAGGGCTGCTGCACGACTGCGCAAAATGTATTCCAAACAAAAAGAAATTAAAAATGTGCAGTCAGCATGATATTCCTGTATCCGAGTTTGAGCAGACACATCCATTTCTTCTTCACGCAAAACTGGGCGCTTATATAGCCAGATCCAAATACAATATCACTGATGAAAGCATTCTTTCAGCCATTATCTGGCATACTACCGGAAAACCTGAAATGACATTGCTTGAAAAAATTGTCTATATTGCGGATTATATTGAGCCCAAACGAGATAAAGCTCCAAATCTTGCAGTTGTCCGCAAACTGGCTTTTCAGGATCTGGATGAATGTATGTATAAAATACTGGCAGATACCCTGGCTTACCTGGAAGAAAATCCGAAAGATATAGATAATGCTACAAAAGATGCTTTTTTATACTATAAAGATTTACATATAAAAAGGCAGTCCTGATCCGGATAAACCATGTATAAATACAGATTTAACAACTAAACGAAAAGAAAGGAGCACTTCCATGAGTAAAGAACTGGAAATGGCAAAACTTGCCTGCCGCGCCCTTGATGACAAAAAGGGGAAAGACATTAAAGTAATCGATATCCATGAAGTATCTGTAATTGCTGATTATTTTGTAATTGCAAGTGCCTCTAATCAGAACCAGGTACAGGCTATGGTTGATAATGTAGATGAAACCCTTGGCAGAGCTGGATATGAGGCAAAGCAAATCGAAGGAACAAGAAATTCAAGCTGGGTTCTTATGGATTACGGTGATATGATCGTCCATGTATTTGATGAAGAAAACCGCCTTTTCTATGACCTGGAAAGAATCTGGAGAGATGGAAAAGTTCTGAATATTAACGAATTTCTTGAAAAATAAGAATAATATATTCTAGTATCAGCAGATAATAACAAAGCCTTTTGTGTTGGTTGCATAAATAAAGCAGCCAAAACAAAAGGCTTATTTGTTGCGTTCATTGAATAATTTTTATTGATATAAACGAAACACGCCAAACACCTTACCGAGAATCTGTAAATTTCCATGTACAATAATCGGATCCATAGTATCATTTTCTGGTTGAAGACGATAATAACCCTTTTCTTTATGGAAAGTCTTCACTGTAGCCCCATCCTCTACCAGCGCCACTACAATATCTCCATCTTCTGCTGTAGCCTGTTTTCGTACAAGCACCTGATCACCGTCAAAAATTCCAACATTTACCATACTTTCCCCCTTGACTTTCAGCATAAAGCTCTGGTCATTAGGCATAAATTCTGCTGGAATAGGAAAATAACCTTCAATATTTTCTACTGCAAGAATTGGCTGTCCGGCAGCTACAGTACCAATGATAGGAACATTTACCACTTCTCTGCGAACGAGATTAAAGTTATCATCAATGATCTCAATGGCTCTTGGTTTCGTCGCATCTCTCCGAATATACCCGTTTTTTTCCAATGCTTCCAGATGAGCATGCACAGAAGATGTGGATTTCAGATTTACTGCTTCACAGATTTCACGAACTGCCGGAGGAAAGCCTCTGTTCAGGATCTCATTTTTAATATAGTCAAGGATCTCCTGTTGTTTCTGAGTAATTCTTCCATATGCCATAGGTTGTACCTCCAAATTTAATACTTTTATCATATCATATTTAAATAAAAAAAGCAAACGGATATTCGGAAAATACGTTCTGACTTCATTATGTGAATAATTTATGTTTCGCTTGTTTTTATATTCATAAAATGTTACAATATTTTGGAATTAAATTTGTGAATTCTTTCATCAATCAAAAGGAGGCATTCCGTTGTCCGTTAATCATAAAAAAAACAGACAGATGCCCGGAATTCTGGCTAAACTCCGAAAAATATTCGGGCTGAATATCGGAACAATCATGTTCGGTGTTTTGTTTATCTATATGGCATTCAGCGCTATATTGTACTTTACTACTCCCCATATTGAATCTTATCAAGTAACTTCCGGTCCTTTATCACGCAACGAAACTTATACCGGTCTTGCAATCCGCGAAGAATCGGTCTGTAAGGCAGCTTCTTCGGGATATATTACCTATTACGCACGAGAGGGCAGTAAGATCAATGCGTCTGGTGCCGTTTACGGATTAAGCAGCACGAAATCCAGCTCCTCATCTGCAAGTCTTACTCCCGAAGAACTTTCCAGTATAAGAAACGATATGATGAGTTTTTCCAAAAGTTTTAATCCGAGCAAATTTAATAATACTTACAGTTTTAAATATGAATTAAAGGGAAATATTCTTCAGTACTCTGAATCCGACACAGGATCATCTGCTCCACTTACTTCAGATGAAAGCGGTGAAAACGAATCTGACAATACTGGTACCTCAGTTACATCCGTCACTTCCGAAAATGAAAACATCAGTCGTGCAGAGTCTGATGGAATTATTTTATACTCAACTGATAATTATGAAGGAAAAACCATCGATACTGTAACCTCTGCAGATTTTGATCAGAATTCCTATCACGAAACTGATCTTAAAACTTCGGAGTCTGTAAAAGCAGGGGATGATATATATACAATAATAACAGATGAACGATGGAGTCTCCTGATTCCTTTAAGTGAAAAACAGGCAGATAAATTAAAAGATCGTTCTACAATACGTGTGAAATTTCTTAAAGATGATATGACACAGACTGGTGACTTTTCCATTATCACTATTGATGGTGATAAATACGGACAGATTGATTTTAATAAGGGGTTGATTCGTTATGCCTCAGACCGTTTCCTGGACATTGAATTGGTTACAAATACGACTGTAGGTCTGAAAATTCCATTATCAGCTATTGTTACGAAAGATTTTTATGTAATTCCATCTTCTTATGCCAAAACAGATCCGCAGAGTAATGAAACAGGATTTTTACTTGACTCTGGAAAGTCTGGAAAATCAACCACTACTTTTAAAAACGCCAGTATATATGCCAAAATTGAGGATTCTTCTGCTGGTGATTCTTCTTCCGGCGACCCGGAATACAATTACTATGTGGATAAAAGTGTCTTTAAAGAAGGAGATGCTATTGTCAATCCTACTACAGGAGAAAAATTTGTTATAGGTGAAACGGATACATTACAGGGAGTATATTGTATCAACAAAGGTTATGCGGTATTCAGGTATATTGAAATTCTGGATCAGAATGAAGAATATGCAATTGCATCAAAGAATACATCTTATGGTCTTTCCAGATACGATCATATTGTAAAAAATGCAGATCGTGTAAAAGAGCAGGATGTTTTATATTAATATCAAAGCGAAGGAGGCTTTCAAATGATAGCTGATAAATTAACATCAGTGCATAAAAATATTGAAGAGGCATGCAAAAAGGCCGGGCGTTCTCCTGCTGAAGTAACGTTGGTTGCAGTCAGTAAAACTAAACCGGTAGAAACGCTTCAGGAAGCATATGATGCAGGATGTCGTGTTTTCGGCGAAAACAAAGTTCAGGAAATTATGGATAAATATGACCATCTTCCATCAGATATAAAATGGCACATGATCGGACATCTTCAACGTAATAAAGTCAAATATATTATTGACAAAGTTTCTATGATTCATTCTGTTGATTCTCTGCGCCTTGCACAGACAATAGAACACGAAGCTGAAAAAAAAGAGATCTGTATGCCTATCCTGATTGAAGTAAATGTAGCAGAAGAGGAAAGTAAATTTGGTCTGAAAATAAATGAAGTCCTTCCTCTTATTGAAGAAATTTCCACTTATTCCCACATTAAGGTCATGGGCCTCATGACAATTGCTCCATTCGTTTCTGATCCGGAAGAAAACAGGACAGTTTTTCAGCAATTAAAAAAATTAAGTGTTGACATTGCAGCTAAAAACATTAATAATATTAATATGAGCGTCCTGAGCATGGGAATGACTAATGATTATCAGGTCGCAGTTGAGGAGGGTTCTACCATGGTACGTGTAGGAACTGGTATCTTTGGGGAAAGAAACTACTCAATAAAAGAAGATTAAAATAAAAGAATGGAGATTAAAATGGGCGTTTTAGATAAATTTTTAGATGCCATCAAATTAAATGATGATTATGATGATGACGGATTTTTAGATGATGATCTGTTAGATGAAAATGAAGATGAGGATGATTTCCTGGATGATGACTTTGATGACAAACCAAAGAAAAAATTCTTCGACAAGTTTGCAAAAAAGAAAGAAAACGAAGACAATGTATTTTCTGATGAACCAGAAGAAAAACAGGTAGCTCCTGCTCCGAAACAACAGGCCTCCGCTTCTTCCAGACAGCAAACTTCTGCAACTAAGACTCCTGTACGTCCGGAACGTGCGGAACGCCTGACACGTCCGGTTGCGTCTTCTAAGATCACGCCTATGAGAAACAGCCGAAAAACACCGCAGGGAGCCAATATGGAAGTATGTGTAATTAAACCGTCCTCCATGGAAGATACACGTGAAATCGCTGATACATTGGTGGATAACTCTACCGTGATTTTAAATCTGGAAGGAATCGATGTTGAACTGGCACAGAGAATCATTGATTTCACTTCAGGTGCATGTTACTCTCTCGGTGGAAGTCTTCAGAAAGTATCAAGTTATATTTTTGTTCTTGGTCCATATAATGTAGATATTACTGGTGATCTTCAGAATATTCTTGGAGGTTCTGCTCCATCTGTAAGAGCAGGATATTAATTTTACAATGGAAAAAAATGATTTTTTTCTTAAGAGAATCCGGGAACTGGCAAATCTTTCCTACCAGAGAGATATTGTTACATTTTCTGATTTTCTGAATTTGAATGAACAGAACATGGTAAATAGTCTGAAATCGCAATTTCCTGGTATTATTATGGAAAGCAGTGGTGGCTATAACAACGCGGAGCGTCAGATGGTTGCATTTCATCCTGATGCTCTTGCTTTTACATGGGAGTATCCCATTGACTGTTTGAAAATTGAATCAAAATCCATTAAATTTTCGGAAGATCTCACACATCGTGATTATCTGGGCGCATTGCTGAATCTTGGGATTGACAGAAGTGTGATTGGTGATATTCTTGTACAGGAAAAAGCAGCCTGGTTTTTCTGCAATAATAAAATGACAGATTTTTTTCTTGAAAATCTGTGTCGTATCCGTCATACCAATATTGTCATTTCAAAAGTAGATGATCCTTGTGATCTGCCACAACCAGATTTTGAAGTTATCAACGGAACATGCGCTTCTGTGCGTCTTGATGCACTTATTGCACTGGCATTTCAATCATCACGAAGCAGTATGGTATCTTTTATTGAAAACGGAAAAGTTTTCGTGAATGGAAAACTTATCACTTCTAATGGATATGAACCAAAAGATGGTGATATTATTTCTGTACGAGGCAGGGGACGTTTTATTTTTGATGGGATTTCACATCAAACTAAAAAAGGGCGTTGCAGCGTTCGTATTTTCCGATATATTTAGCAGTTTATTTTTTAATGTAGTAACAGGAGGAAACAACTTATGACAGAACAAAAATTACTTGTAAAACGAGAGGGCGACTTTCATTATCCCATTTATTTTGAAAAGGATTTCAGTTTTCTTTCCGATGCTATCATTGAAGAGGGACTTCAGGGGCGAAAATTCTGTATTGTCACAGACAGCCATGTAGAACCATTATACTATACAGCAGTCGAATCAGAGCTGAAAAAGGTATCCTCCTGTATATTTTCATTTATATTTGAAGCTGGTGAAAAGAATAAACATCTTGATACTGTACAGCAGTTATATAAAACACTGATTGAACATGAAATGGATCGAAAAGGAATCCTTATTGCATTAGGTGGAGGAGTAGTGGGAGATCTCACTGGTTTCGGTGCAGCCACTTATCTCAGAGGAATTGATTTTATTCAGGTTCCTACCACACTTTTGGCTCAGGTCGATAGCAGTGTTGGGGGAAAAACAGGTGTAGATTTTCAGCAATATAAAAACATGGTAGGTGCATTCCATCAGCCTCGCCTTGTATATATGAATATGAGTTCTTTACAAAGTCTTCCAGAAAAAGAGTTCACATGTGGTATGGGGGAGATTCTAAAAACTGGTTTGATCTGCGATAGAGAATTTTTCAGGTTTGTATGCTCCAGTCAACCGGCCATTGAAAAAATGGATATTGATATATTATCACGCATGATTCGCCGATGTTGCGAAATCAAAGCCGGCGTTGTAGAGCGAGATCCAAAAGAACAGGGCGAACGCGCACTTCTCAATCTTGGTCATACAGTCGGACATGCTGTAGAAAAGCTGAAGAATTTCCAGCTTCTTCATGGACAATGTGTTGGTATCGGCTTAATTGCAGCTGCATTTCTGTCAAAGGAACGTGGACTTTTGACAGAAAAAGAATACGAAGAAATACGAACAGGTTGTTCTTCGTTCCATTTACCATTAAGTGTGGACGGTCTGAACCCTGAAGATGTTCTTTCAGCTACAAAAAAAGATAAAAAAATGGAGGCCGGACATATCAAATTTATTCTTATGGACGGTATCGGTAAAAGTTTTATTGATAATACAGTAACTGATGAAGAACTTTTAAATGCTATCCAGGAGATTCTGGTATGACAGCCTGGATTTTTGGAATTTTATTTATTTGTTTCCTGACTCTGTTGGACCAGGGAACTAAGCTGCTTGCCATTTTTTATTTAAAGGGTCAGAGTGATTATGTATTGATTCCTGGTATTTTAAAACTAAAGTATCTGGAAAACCGTGGCATGGCTTTTGGCATGTTTGAGGGAAAGATTCCCGTTTTTATCATTCTGTGTATAATATTTTTTATTATATTTTTTTACGTATATGCACGAATCCCCAAAACGGCGTATTATTTTCCTATGGCTTTTGTATGCCTTATCATGGTTTCAGGTGCATTAGGTAATTTTATTGACAGAATAATGCGAGGATATGTGGTAGATTTTATTTATTTTTCGCTCATTGATTTCCCTGTTTTTAATATGGCAGATATTTATGTGGTTTGCAGCGGTATTTCGCTTATTTTGCTTGTCTGCCTGAAATATAGAGATGACAATGATTATGCTTTTCTAAAATTAAGATAAAGGATAAAACTATGGAAATTCTTAATTATGTTGTTACAGACGGTCAGTCCGGAGTCCGGATTGACCGCTATCTTTCAGAAAAGAACGTGGAACTTTCCCGTTCTTATATTCAGAAACTATTAAAAGAACAGAAAATCACTGTTCAGAAATCACCTGTAAAAGCTAATTATAAGGTTCAAAGCGGAGATCAAATCACAGTAGCACTTCCGGATATGACTGAGCCGGATATTCTGCCGGAAAATATTCCACTGGATATTCTTTATGAGGATAATGATGTGTTGGTCGTAAACAAACCCAAAGGAATGGTTGTACACCCCAGTGCCGGGCATACCTCAGGGACACTGGTAAACGCTATCATGGCGCATTGCAAAGAAAATTTGTCCGGTATCAATGGCGTTCTCAGACCTGGTATTGTCCACAGAATTGATAAAGACACAACAGGAGCACTTCTGGTGTGCAAAAATGACAATGCTCACAGAAATCTGGCCGAACAGCTTAAAGCACACACTATCAAACGTAGATACCGTGCTATAGTATCTGGTGTTGTAAAAGAAGATGAAGGGACTATTAAAGGTCCTATTGGCAGACACCCGATAGATCGAAAAAAAATGTCCATCAATTATAAAAATGGAAAAGATGCTGTCACTCATTATCAAGTACTTGAACGTTTCAAAAATGCTACTTACATTGAATGCCGTCTGGAAACAGGACGAACTCATCAGATTCGCGTACACATGACAAGTATTGGACATCCTCTTCTTGGAGATGAAGTTTATGGATCTGGAAAAAATCCATATCATCTGCAGGGACAGACCCTTCATGCCATGATTTTGGGATTCATTCATCCCTCCACTGGAAAATATATGGAATTTACCGCACCTTTGCCGGAATACTTTGTTAAATTATTAGATAAATTGCGAAAATAATTTGCATTTCTTTGAAAATATTGTATAATAATGATACAAACGACGTGACGAAAGGGAGTGTAGCTTATGAACAGTACAAGTTCAATTATTACAATAGGACGCGAATATGGGAGCGGTGGAAGACAGATTGGACAGGAAGTTGCGAAATACTTTGGTATCAAATGTTATGACAAGGAACTTCTGGAACATGCAGCCAACGAAAGTGGTATCTGCAAGGAACTATTCGAAAACCACGACGAAAAGCCTACCAATAGTTTTCTGTATTCTCTGGTAATGGACACCTATTCTTTCGGTTATTCCTCAGCAGGTTTTACAGATATGCCTATGAATCATAAGGTTTTTCTGGCTCAGTTTGATGCAATCAAAAAACTGGCATCCGAGGGGCCCTGTGTTATGGTTGGAAGATGTGCAGATTATGCACTGGCAGAATATAAAGATTGTTTAAGCGTATTCGTTCATGCAGATATGGACTGGCGAATCAACCGTCTGGCGCAGAAACATAATAAAACGCCAAAAGAGGCCAAAGATATGATTAATAAAACCGATAAAAGCCGATCCAGCTATTATAATTACTATACAAACAAAAAATGGGGAGCAGCTTCCAGCTATAATCTTTGTGTAGATAGTAGTAAGCTTGGGATTGATGGTGCAGCCAAAGCAATCATCCAGGCAATTGAAATTTTTGATTCTATAAAGAAATAACAGACATATTGTTAAATAAAAGCTTCTGCCTGTATGCAGAAGCTTTTATCATATCTGAAAATCCTGAATATTTTTTTAATTTCTATATTTTATTAAAATTTTCTTAAATCCAGAGACATATATTAAAAAAAATGTTATAATCGTACCATCTTAATAAGGGGAGGATATTATGAAATTTCGTTGGGATAACCGTTATTTACACTGGGGTGTAACTGCTTTTCTGGTAATTGCCGCCAGCATGCTGTTTTATTACGGTATTTTTCATATGAAAACACTGATCATTGGGATAAAAACTTTTCTTGGGATTATGGCACCTATTATTTATGGTGTAATTCTCGCTTATATTCTTAGTCCGTTGATCAATTTATTTGAACAGAAACTAATCTATCCACAATTAAAAAAACACAATGTTCATCTTCGTCAAAAGGGAAAACGTGCAATTCGCTGGACTTGTGTTCTTTTCTCAATGTTTTTATTCTGGGTAATCATTTATGCCCTGATCATGATGGTGCTTCCTCAATTGCTCCGCAGTATCATGAGTATTATTTACAGTTTTCCACACTACGTAAAGGTTATCGAAAAATGGCTAAATACTTCAGTGGAACATGGATGGAATCTAAACTCTGAGACTATTGACATGATCAATCAATATTCTGCAAAAGCGCAGGATTATCTGACAACAAATATTCTGCCTCAGATGCAGGATATGCTAAAAAATGTTTCAGCAGGAATTTTTGATATTCTGACATTTATGAAAAATTTCCTGATTGGAGCCATTGTTGCTTTATATGTATTAGCAGATAAAGAGAAATTTGTTGCCAAAAGTAAGATGTTCGTATACGCTATACTGCCACACAAATGGGCAAATTTATTGATTCATTCCATGCGTTTTACACATAAAACATTTGGTGGGTTTATTTATGGAAAACTTTTGGATTCAGCTATTATCGGTGTTTTATGTTATGTTGGAATGTTGCTTCTTCATATACCATTTCCAATCCTTGTCAGTGTAATCATAGGTGTTACTAATGTCATTCCATTTTTTGGGCCGTATATCGGAGCTATTCCTTGTATTTTGCTGATCCTGGTTGTTGATCCTATCAAAGGGGTGTATTTTGCAATTTTCATCTTACTTCTTCAACAGTTCGACGGAAATATTCTTGGCCCCAAAATTCTCGGAGAAACTACCGGTCTTTCCAGTTTTATGGTCATTGTCGCAATTTTGGTAGGTGGAGGACTTTTTGGTATTCCGGGAATGATCGCAGGAGTTCCTGTATTTGCCGTCCTTTATGCAATGATATGGCGTTTGATTGGTCACTCTTTAAATGATCGTAAAATGCCCGTAGAAGAAGAAACATACGTTAATATTGACTGTCTGGATGCTCAGACAGGAGAGGCAATTCCTTTGCACAAAGAAGAACCACATAAAATTTCTCCGGAAAAACTTGCTGAAAACAGAAATAATTTCTTTATGAAAATATGGAATCCTGTTTCCAAACTAGTCATTACAATATGGAAGTATTTTCTTAAATTTCTTCACATTATATGGGAATATGTAAAAAAAGTGTGGAAAATTTTAAAAAATAAGTATCAACAAATAAGATTAAAGCTGGAAAAGAAAAAATGAGATTACTAATTCAACGTGTAAATCATGCACAGGTAACGGTAGATAACAGAATCTGTGCGAAAATTGAAAAGGGATTACTGGTTTTTATAGGTATCGGACATAGTGATACCAAACAGATTGCTGACAAATATCTGAAAAAACTTCTTGGACTTCGTATTTTTGAAGATGAGAACGGAAAAACAAACTTATCTCTGGCTGATGTAAATGGACAGCTTTTGATGGTTTCCCAATTTACTCTTTATGCAGACTGTAAACATGGAAATCGACCTGGTTTCACCAACGCCGGAGCACCAGACATGGCTAATGATCTTTATCAATACATGATACATGAGGCTCAAAAAAAGATTCCTGTTGTTGAACAGGGAATATTTGGTGCGGACATGAAAGTTTCGCTGGAAAATGATGGACCTTTCACAATCATTTTGGACGAGTCAATTATGTAAAATTCACTTGTGTCTAAAAAGGAGAGATTAATAATTTATGAAAAAGAGAAGGTATCTATTTGTTGCGGTCCTGTTTTTAATTGCAGTTGTATGTTCCGGGGGAATCATACATTCTTCTTCAATTCCAGTTCATGCAGCAACAAAAAAAGTAACAGGGTTTGTTAAAAAAGGAAATTCCTGGTATTTTTATGATCAAAAGGGGAAACTGGTCAAAGGGTGGTATCAGGCTTCCTCAAAAAGAAAATATTATTTCGGAAAAACCGGGGCTGCCAAAGCTGGTATTATCAAGATAGGAAACAAAAAATATTGTTTCAATGCAAAGGGTAGAATGCTGACTACTTGGCAGAAAATAAACGGTAAAACATACTTTTTTGATGAAAAGGATGGACATATGTATACCGGATGGATTACAACAGCTGCCGGAAATAAATACTATTTCTGGCAGGACGGAGTAGTACGATCTGGATTTCATAAAGTCTCAAAAGTGTATTATTGTTTTTCTGATAAAGGGAAAATGTTAAAAAACTGTTTTCAAAAAAACGGTAAATCAACTTATTATTTAAAATCCGATGGCAAAATGGCAAAAGGGAGATATAAAATTAAGGGAATCTGGTATTCCTTTAATCGGATTAATGGTCGTCTGGTACGAAACGGATGGTATAAAGAAACGGATGGTTCGTATTATTATGCTGCTTCTAACGGAAAGCTTGTCAAAGGTTTTTATAAACCAGATTCTTATTATCGATATTTCAGAGAATCAGATTGCAAATTGCTAACCGGATGGCAGGAGATAAATGGATATAAATACTATTTTAAATCTACCAATGGAATCCGTTATGACAGCCGGTTTTTAACTTTATCTGGTCATCGATATTATTTCTTATCTGATGGAAAACTCTGTACCGGTAGATGGTTTTCAAAAGATGCCACCAGATATTATGCACAGTCTAACGGTATTCTGGCTACTGGCTGGCTGACAATCGGTGATAAAAAATATTATATGAATCCATCTACTGGTGCCCGTGAAACAGGATGGATAACAATAAATGGAAAACAATATTATTTCAGCCCATCAACTGGTATAATGGCGGTAAATCAATGGATTGATAAAAATAATTATGTTGGAAAAGATGGTGCACTGATTCCAGATTATCAAAAAGTTTCATTCAGATGGCCCTTAAAAGGATATACTTATATCAGCAGTTATTTTGGAAACAGACAATCTCCTGGCGGTATTGGTTCCACTAATCATAAAGGAATTGACATTCCGGCTCCCAGCGGAACACCCATCTATGCAGCTGCCAGTGGTATAATTGTTGCTTTGCAGAAACCCTCAGCCAGCGGCGGGGCAGGATATTACACGATGATCAATCATGGAAAAGGATTAATCACAGAATATATGCACCAGTCAAAATTTTATCCGACTTTAAAAGTAGGAGATACTGTAAGGAAAGGACAGATTATCGGTTACGTCGGAAGTACAGGAAACAGTACCGGACCTCACCTGCATTTTGGCGTTAAGGTCAATGGCGTAAATCAAAATCCTCTGAACTATGTCAAAAAACCATCCTGAAACAAACAAAATATTTTATCTATACGAGGACAGATCATGTATACTTATTTAAGAAAAGCCCAATATCATGAAACAGATCAAATGAAGATTATTCATCATTCCAACTATGTAAAATGGATGGAAGAAGCTAGAATAGGATATATGGACCAAATGGGATTTAGTTATAAAAGAGTAGAAGCGCTTGGGATTATTTCGCCTGTTGTTGAAATTTCTGTTTCTTACAAAAAGCAGGTTTTGTTTGATGATGAAATCGAAATCCGCGTGAGCATAAAAAAATATAATGGTATTTCTCTTGAATTTAATTATGAATTCTTTAACAAAACAAAAAACGAAATCTGTACAACAGCATATTCAAGACATTGTTTCCTTAAAAATGGGGCATTGATTTCTGTTAAAAAAACGATTCCTGAACTTGATCGTATAATTGCAAGCTGTGAATAACCTTTATTGGTGAAAGGTGTAACTTTAAAAACAGACAGGTGATAATTATTATATAAAATAATGATTATCACCTGTCTGTTTTTATAACAGTTCGTATTTACATAAGATTTTTATTGCAAACTTTTAATTACTTTGTCTGAAAAATTACCAGAATCTTTTTAGCATGTTTACCAAATACCTGAAGAATAAAAGTAGTGATTAATATCATTTTAAAAACCTCCAATTCATTTTTAATTTTAATATTTATAGTTACATAGTTAATGTTTACAGAAATCAGTCTAAATAGATTTAATTACCGTAACAGTAGCGTTTTTCGCGTTATCTACATCTATACGACAAACGCGAGTTTTTCATATAGATATTGATAAAAATTCACTTCTATGATATAATTCTTTTATTATTTATAGTTGTCCTTTGCGAAGTTAAATATTATATATTAAAATATAATTCCAATTATTTAACTCTCTTTTT
The DNA here is from genome assembly GCA_934409175.1 of uncultured Blautia sp. Classification (GTDB taxonomy): domain Bacteria; phylum Bacillota; class Clostridia; order Lachnospirales; family Lachnospiraceae; genus Blautia_A. The sequence continues at coordinate 20,135 of CAKRVX010000012.1, read as the reverse complement.
TTCAGTTGTTTAATTAATATGAATTCAACTCTTACATACATAAAAGGACTAATTTTAAGTAAATTTGTTTTATCAAACATTTTATTAAACTAAAAATAACTAAAGGAGTTCTTTTTATTTATGGATAATTACACAGATTACAATGACAATAAAAAGGTCAGTTATCACGAACAAACTGACATAGCAAATATTCTCAAACTCCGTGCAGTTTTAAAAACCCTTCCTGACTTTTGTAAGGATTATTTTCGTGCCATGGATCCACTTACTACCACTAAAACAAGAATTTCCTACGCATATGATATCCGTATTTTTTTTCAATTTTTATTAGATGAAAATCCTGCTTTTAAAGATTGCTCTATGAAAGATTTCACTGTAGACGTTTTGGATCAGCTTAAGGCCGTTGATATTGAAGAATATCAGGAATTTTTGAAAGTATATAAAAACGGTGATAAAACGGAAACCAATGGTGAACGAGGACTTAAAAGAAAAATATCTGCTTTAAGGAGTTTTTATGCATATTACTATAAGCATGAATTTATTCAGACCAATCCTACTGTTCTGGTAGATGTTCCAAAAACGCACGAAAAAAGTATTATACGCCTTGACGCTGACGAAGTTGCCATGCTATTGGACTATATTGAACATTGTGGAGATGAACTTACCGGACAAAAACGTGTTTACTATGAAAAAACTAAGGAACGTGATTTGGCAATTGTTACTCTTCTGCTTGGCACAGGAATTCGTGTATCTGAATGTGTAGGACTTGATGTTGAGGATGTGGATTTTAAAAATAATGGGATTAAGGTCACCCGAAAGGGCGGAAATGAAATGGTTGTATACTTTGGATCCGAAGTAGAAAAAGCCTTAAAACAATATCTGGAAGTTCGAGAAAATATTATTCCTGTCTCTGGTCATGAACACGCTCTTTTCTACTCTACTCAAAGAAAAAGGATTGGAATACAAGCTGTAGAAAATCTTGTAAAAAAATATGCACGTGCAATAACAACCACAAAAAAAATAACTCCTCATAAGCTCCGCAGTACTTATGGAACTACTCTGTATCAGGAAACTGGAGATATTTACCTTGTAGCCGATGTATTAGGTCACAGAGATGTAAACACCACCAAAAAACACTATGCAGCTATGGACGATGCCCGACGTCGCAAAGCTGCTACGGCTGTACATTTACGTGAAGATTAATATTATTGGCTCCATTAAAAAAGGACAGCAATTCTTCCTGTTGCTGTCCTTTAACTTAACATCATTTCTTTTCAAGTTTATTTATCAAAATCTGTCTCATATACTCCTTCTGGAGTACGCATTATAAGCACTCCAAGATTAAATTCATCATCCATCACTGTGATATGATATTCAAAAATAACGTCATCCTCAAATTTAGAAAGCAGCACATAGGAGCCATTTTCTTTTCCCTCAATCTGATCACAGATATCTCCATAAACTGCTTCCCCTGAAATTGCCCGTGGGTATCCGCAATCTTTAATCTTATTTTCTATTATGTTGTACAATTCTTCCATATTGTTTGGTCTCCTTATCATTTAGCTAAATTCAAAAATTTTTATTCTTCTACTCTATTCTACATTCCATCATAACAGGTAGATTTATAAAATGCAACCAAAAAGGATATCTGCAAAACAGAAAATGTACAACAGATATCCTTTTACCTCTTACTTCGTATTATGTAGTTTTTAGTATCAAGTATAAATTAAAAATTCTTTCTTCTTATTTTTTAACATTATAAAGCCACGCTGATTTTATCATGAAATACTTCAGGAACTTCTTCTTTGTCTAAAGACACACTGATTACAAAAGTAACGTTAAACTGTTTGCCAATTTCATCTAACTGTTCAAGAGTACCTGTAATATCTTTCTCTTCCAGTTTGGACACTTTAAGAAAACTATCAAGATAAATCTGCTCGAGATCATGATCCTGAGAAAGAATACCACAGATAAATCCAACAAATTCATCTGCATTTTTAATAGGGAAGCCTGATACATCAATTAAACGTACCTTGTTATTAAGTTCATACATATGTTTTGTGCTCTTGTCTAAGTAGACAATGCTTCCATTCGCTTCCTTTACTGCACCATTTACTTTTTCTAACAGTACTTTTGTTTTGCCTTTGCCTTTCTTTCCTACAATCAGTTCAACCATGCTGTTTTCCTCCTTAGACACATATAATATTAATTTTCACTAAAAACTTCAATTAATATGTTATATATTATAGTGCATATTATTCAAAAATACAAGTAGTATTTAAACTTTTTTGTGAATCTTTATTGAATATTTAAAATTTGCATGATTTTATTGGCTTTTTGAAGATATTCCACGATATTCTTCATACAAGAATTCCCTGCATAAGTATCCTACACCAGAAAATTTTCACACGTTAGATAATCTACACCCAACTGTTTATAATAATCGGCCATCTGTGGATCCGTAAACAGCCACAATGCAACTTGGATATTTCTGGAATGAGCCTTTTTAATAATATTCCTGTCTGTATATTTATATTTAGCACTTATATCAAATTTATATTTATCACACTCATCCAATATTGTATCTGTTATTTGAGTTCGAATAATCCATTGTATATCTACAACGCTGTTCATCTGTCTAAGGAATATTAACGGCTCTTCGAGAAACGAAATGACTATTGGCTTTTTGCTGCATGTTTTTATAATCTGATTAAATTTCATAACATCTGTTTCTTTTAAATCGGTTTTTATCTCCATCACAGGTGTCACAGAATATTTATCACAGCACTGCAGATACTGTTCCAAAGTTGGAATAATATTATCCTGATATAAAGAAGCATTCTGTCCATTAATGATTGGATATTGCTGTAATTCCTCATATGTAAGATCTTCTATATTTTTGTCAATCCCGCACATACGCATTAACGTATCGTCATGAAATGTAACAAATATACCATCCTTTGTCTCGTGTATATCAGTTTCTATATATTGTGCTCCTTTTTGTCCTGCCAATTCAAAAGCGGGCAGCGAATTTTCTGGTGCTTGACAATTCAGACCTTTATGTAAAATGGTTTTTGCTGTTCCATTAAGCGGCATATCCGAAATGTTTGTATTCCTGTCCCTAACATATACCTGTATATTCTTTTTTATCTTTTTCCCGTTGTTCACAATAATCATTATTTTAGCAATTCCAGGTGATTGTGCAATAATCTCTCCTGTTTTTGCTGCTTTTACAACAGTATCATTTGAACATACGTACGTTACTGACTTTATATATGCATTTGAGGGTCGGAATGATACATCAATCTTCCTTTTCTCACCGGTGTACATCATAATTTCATTTGGAACTATAACGGATTTTAATTCAGCTCCAATAACGATTTTGACAGATGCATAATATCTATTCCTGCCACAAGATATGCACGATACTTTTACCGTTCCGGTTGCCTTTGATGTCAAAACACCATCTGATGATATTGTTGCAATCTTTGGATCAGACACTGTATACATTGTTACATTTCCATGTCTAAGGGGTTTTAAGCGAATAGAAGTTCCTGCCTTTATCCTTATTAAAGATTCTGCGCTATGTTCCTTAAAACTTGTAGGAATTTTCTCCCTGTAGGCATATACTTTACAATGTATAACTTTTTTTCCATTAATTGCGTATATCTTTACATTTCCCCAATTCCTGGCTGTGATTCTTCCATTAACTACTGATATAACTTTAGGATTGCTGCTTTTCCAACGGAATTTTTGGGGATTTACTACTTTTCCGTTATTATATACATAAAGTTGCTTGCTCTTTCCTACTTGCATGAATATAGATTTCTGTTGAAAATCATATTTTTCTACAGATGCCGAAACTGGAACTGCCATGCAAAGTAGCAATAGCATAATAATTATTATTAGTCCTTTATACTTCTTTTTCATACCATTCTCTCTCCTTCATAAAATCATTCTTAGTGAACACGTTTATGTAAAAAATAAAACCATTCAAGATATTCTTTCTCTGTTTCTTCAAAAGAACGTACTTTATATTCCAGAGGAATGCAAATATATGGACGCTTTTCTTCTTGTTTCTCATTTAAAAGAAATGTCAGATCAAACCAAAGCATTGCATCATCTATTTCTTTTATCAACCTTTCCTCTTTATCTGAAAGTGTACTGCCTAGATATTTTCTGTAGATCAGATTCAATATTACGTTTTCCTGCTTTTTATATTCTGTAAGCACTCTTTTAAAGGGCCTGGGTACATCAGACAGGTAACATTCACTGGCATCATGTAAAAGACATGCTAATATAACCCGATCCGAATAACCACGCGCCGAGGCTTCTTTTGCACAATTAATACAATGCTGTCCTACAGAAAAGAAAGTCTTTACATGTCCATTTCCTCTACAGATTAAAGACAATGCATGTGCAATATCTTCTATACATATGAGTTTTTCATCCGGATGTACTGGATCTATATGCTTTCCTGTATAAGTTGTAATACATCCGCTCATGGCTGTTTTCTCCTGTTATCTCGTGTAATTGACAATCCAATTGGAAAACATATACCTTCCTCTTCTTCCTCTTCAGTTTTGGAATTCTGTATAATCACATTTCGAATATTCTGCATTCTTTCATCCAGATTTGCACTTTGCTTTGCACAGTCCGACAGTTCATCCTGTAAAAATTTCACTTGATCCGGTGCTATATTCTTTTTATATCGCATTTTATGTTCTAAACTTGCCCAAAAGTCCATTGCTATAGTACGAAGCTGCACTTCAACTGTCACAAGCTTCTTGGTATTCTGCAAAAAAATAGGTACCTGCACAATTAAGTGCAAACTTCTGTATCCACTGGGTTTGGGATTTTTTATATAGTCTTTTTTCTCAATTAAAGTAATATCATCCTGTCTTAAAAAACTGTCAGCAATATCATAAATATCATCCGGAAAAGAACAAATAACTCTCACACCGGCAATATCATTAATATTTTTTTCGATGGATTCCAATGTAAGCGGAATATTCTTTTTTCGTATTTTTCTCAACAAACTGTCATATGATTTCACCCGGGTTTTTATACTTTCTATTGGATTTTTATCATATTGCAGAGAATATTCCTGGTTCAAAACTTTAAATTTTGTTTCTATTTCCATAATTGCACACTGATAATAAGACATCAGTAAATCCATAGGCTTTTTGTTCTTTTCAAGCATTTCCAGAAATTCATCTGACAACAAACTATTTCTCACAAATTCATCCCGTTTTCGTTCGATCAGATTTCTGCCCTGCTCTCGTAGATCTCTTAATTCTTCTATATTTCTCATATTCTTCTTCATCTCCCGTTCAAGTAAATAACTGCAGTAACATATATCAGTTACTGCAGTTATTTTATCATAAAAATGCATATTATTTAACTGTTAATATTCTGAAGCAGAGAATTCATTTCCTGATACAGAAGGTCCTTGCTGGATGCTCCCATCACAATTGATACATACGTTTTTCCATATGCATTTTGTGTGAGAATAGCCAGACAATTTCCGGCAGAATCTGTGGTTCCAGTCTTACCGCCCAGAATCGTAACATCTTTCGGTGGTGTTGCTTCACCAGTAAGGTAATGATCTGTTGCCTGAAGCGTTGTACTAAGCGCTGAACCATCAGCTCCTGTATAATCAACCGTATAAGAAGATAATTCTGTAATCTCTGTGAATTCCTTATATTTCATAGCTTCATTTAACATCAGATAAATATCATACGGAGTTGTATAATGATTTTCATCCTGAAGTCCATGGGGATTGGTAAAATGTGTCCCCGTACATCCTAATTCCGTTGCATAGCTGTTCATCATCTGAACAAAATTTTCTGTACTTCCGCCTACATATTCTGCAATAGCAGAGGCCGCATCATTTCCGGAGTAAACCAGCAAACAGTGAAGAAGCTGATCCAGCGTCACCTGATCTCCAGCTGAAAATCCACATACCTGAGAACCTTCTTCAAGCGTAACATTTTCCTGAGAAATTGTCACAGTATCATCAAGTTTTCCACTTTTCAATGCCAGCATAGCTGTCATAATCTTTGTGATACTTGCCGGATATACTTTATCATAAATTCCTTTCGCATATAAAACTTTATGATTGCTTAAACTAAATAACAGGCCATTTTGTCCATCTTCCAGAGATGCATTTTTGATTCTGTCTACATTATTTTTAGAAGAAACACACAAACTTTGAGCAAAAGAATAGGTTTTCATATTTTCTTTTGAGGAAAGACTACTGTTGGTAAAAACCAGAGAAGAATCGAAAGCCTGTATCGGTTTTCCTACATAATTTCCTTTCATCATCTGTACTACCATAAAAGATCCGCCAGCAGCCAGCAGCAGAACAAGAAGAAGCAAAATAGTATGCCCAATACGCTTTCTTCTACTTCTCTTATAGTTGCTTCTCTTTTTTGCAACAGATTTTTTCTGCTCTGTAATATCCATCTGTCTGGATGGTCTTTGAGACTTTGGAAGTACAGTTGTCTGAACCGGCCTTGCACTTTTCATACGGGTATTTCTATTCTCTGTCATATTTTTATAGGGAGTCGCTGATTTTTTCTGAGACCCCTTCTGCGGAGATGTTTTTCCTAATTTCATAAGTATTCTTCTCTCCTGTCTGTTTCTTTTTTCATGATTTCTTTATTGTATGTACTGCTCTGAAGTCCTACATTGATCACAATTCCCATACCAATATATAGACTTACCAATGAAGTCAGCCCATAGCTGACAAAAGGAAGCGGTGTACCTGTATTTGGTGCCAGTCCTGTAGCAACACAGATATTAATAAAACTTTGAAGAGCTACCAAACCTCCCATTCCACAACATACTATCTTCCCGGATAAATCCTTTGCTCTCAGGCTCATACGGATACATTCAAAGGAAATCGCAAGCAATAGCAGGACAATTGCTACACATCCCAGAAATCCATACTCTTCACCGGCAACTGCAAAAATAAAGTCTGTCTGGTTTTCCGATACAAAGTTTCCCTGGTTAACGGAAGTAACACTGTCATCACCACTTAATTTTTTTCCAACAAGTTCTCCTGAGGCAATAGCAGTTTTCGAGTTATTTTGCTGTTCAATATCATCTGAATATTCCTCATTCTCAGGATACAAAAATGACATAATACGATCTCTCTGATAGTCTTTTATTAACTTCTGATCTGGCTGAACTACAATGGACAGGAAAATTATCAGTAAAGGCACTGCAATCAGCACTGCACCACCTATTATCCTGTAACTCAAACCTGCCACATAAATCATAATACAGAATATTACAATAACTGTAATCGTGTTTTTCAAATCCGGTTGCTCAAGAATCAGGAGTAAAGGCACCGCCAGAAGTATTGCTGACAGTCCAAGTGTTTTTGGAGTATTCAGGTTTTCCTCATGATCCATAAAAAATTTAGCAAAAAAAATAATCAAAATAATCTTAGATAACTCTGTTGGCTGAAAACGAAACGATCCAATACTGATCCATCTGGCTGCACCATTAGCACTGTCACCAGTAATACGCACTACCAGCAGCATAATAATATTAAATCCATACATGATCCACTGGAAGTTCATAAGCCAGGAATAGTCCATCAATGACAATATCAGCATAAAGATTACGCCAAGCACTACACCTGCTAACTGTTTGGATTTCAGATCTGATGCAGCAGTCCCAACCAGATTAACTCCAATCAGACTTATGGCAAGCAGAAAAACCACCAACCTGAAATTATAAAATCGTAATTTATATTGCTTTAACATATTTTATCTGTCCTTTTTATTCTGAACAGGAATATACGCATGGAGCACTGCTGGCTCCTGTGAAATCTGTATTTTTACCTGTTCCTCATCAATGGTAAGATATTTTTTTACGGTATGTATCATATCATTCCGTAACATTTTCATCATTTGCGGAGAGCAGTCAATTCGTTCTGATATCAGGAGCAGTTTCACTCTGTCCCTTGCATATCCTGCGGAGCGTTTCTTTTCTCTGAAAAAAGCTCTCACACAGATCCCCTCCTTTTATTTTTTGAACATATTTCCCAATCTTTTAAAGAATCCTTTTTTTCGATTGATATCGACAAAGGGAATCTCTTCCCCCATCAAACGTCGACAAATATTTCTGTATTCTTCTTCAGCCTGCGATCCTTTTCCTGAAAGAGGTTCTCCCTGATTAGTCGCAATCACAATCTGTTCATCATCCAGAATCGTTCCTATCAGGTCAACTGCAAGAATCTCTGTCACATCATCTACAGACATCATATCTCCTCTGGCAATCATATCTGGTCTGAGGCGATTTATGATCAGATGTATATCACGGATATCATTGGCTTCGAGAAGCCCTATAATGCGATCTGCATCTCTGATTGCGGAAACTTCAGGAGTCGTAACTACCAACGCCTTATCAGCTCCCGCAATCGCATTTTTAAATCCCTGTTCAATTCCAGCCGGACAATCCAGGAGTACGTAATCAAACTGTTCTCTCAAATCATCTGTCAGCTTAATCATCTGTTCTGGAGAAACAGCTGTTTTATCTTTAGTTTGAGCAGATGGAAGAAGACACAATTCTGGATGACGTTTGTCTTTGATTAGCGCCTGACGAAGACGACAGGTTCCGTTTATTACATCCACCAGATTATACACTATTCGATTTTCCAAACCGAGAACTACATCCAGATTACGAAGACCGATATCTGTATCCACCACTACAACTTTTTTACCCAACGCAGCGAGTCCAGTTCCTATATTAGCAACTGTGGTTGTCTTTCCAACGCCGCCTTTTCCGGAAGTAATCACAATGACTTCACTCATATCTTCAATTCCTCCTAAAAGATAGCTTCCATACTTCTGGTATTCTCCCGATGTATTTTAGTCATTTGATGTATCACTGGTATCACTGGCAGCAACACCTGTAAGAATTGTCTGTTCATCTGCCAATTCAAAAATGTATTTAAAAATATCATCAGCTGCAAGACACGCATTACCTGAACTGTAACCATTTTCAATACGCACAGCAATAGCATACTGAGGATCTGTAGCAGGAGCATAACCAATAAACATACCATGGTTAGGATGATAAACACCATCAACTTCGGCTGTACCGGTTTTACCTGCCACCTGAACTCCCAGACCATCAAATTGCTTATGTGTCTGAACCACACGGTACATACCGTCATGAATATCATCCCACACATTCTGAGAAACATCCAGAGTATTTATCACATCTGGTTCATATTCCTTAAGAACAGATCCCTTCGAATCAGTCTGTCTGTCCAGAAGAGTAAGATCATACACTGTACCGCTGGTTGCAATAGCAGTTGCATAACGTGCAAGCTGACTGGTGGTATAAGCATTGGTACCCTGTCCAATATAGGACGGTACCGCATAAGCATTTGATACCTGCGGTGCAGATTCCGTAAGTTCAATACCCGTCTTTTTATCCAGTCCTATCTCTGAAGCATATTTTTGAAGTATTGTCAGGCTTCTGTTTTCTGAAAAATCTCCATTTGCATCCTGTCCAAGCTTAAAACCTACCATATTAAAATAATAGTTACAGGATTGCTCGATTGCTTCTCTGATTTCAATTTCACCATGACCTTGTTTATTCCAGCAATTAATTGGAGGAGTAACCAAATCAAAAGAGCCTGTACAGTTAATATAAGTACCATCATCTATCACGCCTTCTGACATGCCTGCAATAGTAGACAAAATTTTAAATGTAGAACCTGGCGCTGTAGTCTGCTGAGTCGCCTTATTAAAAAACGGGCTGGACTGATCAAGCGAAAGCTTTGCATAATAATCTGTGTCCATGTTATTTACCAGACGATTATTATCATACCCCGGATAAGATACACATGCCAGTACATCTCCTGTATTTACGTCTGTGATCACAGCAGATGCAGAGCATGGCTCCAATGCCAGCTGTGCAGGCTCAATTTCCAGGGTATAGATTTTATTAATCATAAAATCATAGGGCGTCATTGCACCAGATGCAAGAGCTTCATAAGTATCATCATCTTTGGAAAGTACACCCTGGTCATAGAGTACCAGACACAGTTCCTGACCGGAAATTGTATCTTCCTGAAGCATATATTTATACAAAAGCTTAGAAAAATTATTATCCGTCTTTAAATAGTCAATTACATAACTGGTAAGTGCCTGATAAACTTCAGAAGAATCAAGATAGTCCCCCTCTGTGGAAATTTTTGAAATATCAATCCAGTTCTGACTTGCCGCATAAGTCAGGTAGTCTTTCAAACTAATGCTTTTATCATTCGCCCATGCCTGATAAGTGGCATCGGAAGTATCAACTGCATTTTTTGAAATTATTCCAAGCGTATCTCTGAGAAGATCATCGCAGATATATGTCAGATACTCCTGTATCTGTTCATCTTCATCTTTTAAAGCTGCGGGACTTTCTCCTGTCAGCCTATCAGTTATTGTATCAAAAACCTGCTGCTGCTTTTGTTGAAATTTGGCATATAAATTTTTTTCTGTATCAGATGCATCGGCATCACTGAATCGGCTGATATCGATCACACTATTGGATACCAGTGCATTATATACATCATAAATTGGAATTTTAATCTGAGCCGCATCTTTTACACTGTAATCATAAGTTTTCGTAGCCTCAATTTTTGAAAGAAGAATACCTGCAACCCTTTGTTTCAGAATCTGGTAAACTGCAGACTGCCAACTGTTGTCTATCGTCAGATACACATCATTTCCTGCCACTGGTTCTACTCTTGTATCTGTATCAAGTTTCAATACTTTTCCAAGATTATCCACCGTGACCGTCTCTTCGCCATCTTTGCCCTGAAGAGCTGTTTCCATATATTTTTCAATACCTGCTTTTCCTATAACAGCATCATTTGCATAATCCGGATTTTTTTTACGTAGTTCTTCCAGTTCTTGTGCTGATGCCTGTCCCGTATATCCCAGAATTGGTCCCATACTGACATCATCAACATATTTACGTACAGAATCCTCTACAATATCAATTCCTTGAAGTTCTGATTGATTTTCCTTAATCGCAGCAACTGACTGTTCGCTTACATTTGTAGCAATAGTAACTGCCATATATTTCTTAAAACTGTTCGTGCTCAGTTCATAACGGATAATTGCCAGATCCAGAATTTCCTGTTTCGTCAGTTCCAGCGGAAGATTATGCGAAGTCAGCTCCTCATCTGAATAAGCATCATCCCCGTATAATACGATTGAGAATCCACTGCTTCCCACCAGATAATCCATCATCTGATCCGCAGTGGCAGATTTCTGTTTCTTTGTGAGATTATCAATCAGTGCCTCTCCATAAATATCTGCACGAAAACGATTTAAAGTAAAACCTTCTTCCACATCAAATTGATAATTTCCATCATTATCCAAAACAATATGGAAATTATGGCTGATAGAATCTCCATTAGACTCCAGAATCTTAAGGACCCGATATGCAATCCCATTTAATGTCAGATTCTTATCACGGGTTGAATCATAGGTCCCGTTATCTTCAAAAGTAACAGAATAAGCCAGCACATTGGTTGCCAGTTCTTCCCCATTTTTATCATAAATATTGCCTCGTGTGCTTTTGATCACACGTTTCTTCGTAATACGTGATTCAAATTTACTGATATAGTCCTGGCCCTGAATAATCTGAAGCTCAAAAAGCTGACGTACCAGAGTTGCAGACATAAACACAAATACCAATACCAGTACAGTTGTTCTCTTTATACGTATTTTTCGGAAAAATCGTTTTATTTTAGTACCCAAATAGACTCACTTTCTTTCTTTAACGGATTCATCAGATGATAGTTAATATAATGAAATACCCTGTATACGATCAGGGTCAGAATTATCGTATAAAAAATTTCAGGAAGTATGATTCTGTACAGATAAGTACCAAGTCCCAGTCTTCCTCTTAAAAGAAACTGTAATGCATAAACGGACAGACCATAAAGAAGATCTCCGACGCCTGCAAGGATTACCGGTACTTTCAAGTCATCATCATAACAGATCCTGTGAGCATATCCGCTTAAAAAACCAATATACATATAAATCAAAGCGTAAAAGCCAAATACAGATCCGTAGAACATATCAACCAAAAATCCACAGAAAAAGCCGGTCCACATCCCACTTTTTCTCCCTCGCATTAATCCCATGGAAATGCACAGGATAAGAATAAGATTAGGCGTGATCGATCCAATTGAAATTACATGCATTACCGTACACTGAAGGAGAAAGCAGATAAGAATTGTAACAAAAAGTGTAATTTTACTTTTCATTCTGTTCTCCTCCATCAACAGAATCCTGTTTATTCACTGTAATGACCAGAACATCTTTAAGATGCTGAAAATCCACTGGTGTAACAATAGTACCTGTTTTTGTCAGATTGTTACTATCCTGTTCAATATCACTTACATAACCAATAAACAGTCCTTCCACATACTTCTCACTGATATTTGAAGTAACAATACGTTCTCCTACAGTAACTTTATTATCCTGATCATATAACTGACTGAAACTTAGTTTTCCTTCATCAATCAGTTCCAGATCTCCTTCTACCACACAATTATCCTGAGTACTTACTGTCATAGCGCTTACATTACTGCTGTCATCAATGATAGACCTCACTGTTGCCCAATGGGTACCAACCTCTGTGACAATTCCTACCAGTCCCTTACCGGCAATTACATTATTATCTACTCTGATTCCATCTGCCGATCCACGATTAATCATAAAAGTATCGTACCAGTTTCCCGGGTCTTTGGATATAATCTCCGCCGCAACCTTAGGATACTCAGTATATTGCTGATCCAGATTATACATCTGCTGTAGTCTTACCAGTTCTGTCTGGTCCTGAATCAGTTTATTATTTTGTTCTGTCAGACTGTCTATCTGCGCTTTCAGATTCTCATTTTCTGCCAGAATATCCTGTTTATCCTTCATATTATTTTGTATTCCCGTAAAGATCGAACTGATATTATTAATACTGTTCTCAAAGGGAACAATGAGGATACCCGCTGCATCCTGTAATGGAGCAGTAGTAACTCCTGAAGCAAATGTTGCCACTATACAGCTGATGCAGAAAATTGTCATGATTGCAAGCAAATGTTTACTTTTTAAGTTTATTCTGAAACGTACTTTCTTCTTCAGGTTTTTCATAACACACCCCTAAAAACTATAGTTTTCTCTGTGTAACTGGTGTTGCCCATTTACGCAGTTCTTTATTTCTGATGATTTTTTCAAGACCGGTAACCGCAGATTTCTCATAAAGATCTGATAAATTAAAAGTAAAACCGGTATAACTCGCCAGATATTGATCTATATATGGAAGTCTTGTGCTTCCACCTGTTATATAAATTCCCTGTTTCGCTATATGATAGGATATCTGTGGAGGAATACGTTCCAGAAAAGTTTTCATTTCCTGACCGATTTCATTAATACAATTCATAATTCCATCATTTACCACATAAGAAGAAATAATTTCTTCTCTGGGCAGTCCGGAAACACTGTCAATACCAACAACCTTTCGAACTCCCTTTCTTTGATCACTGAGACGTCCCATGACCATTTTCAGTCTTTTAGCTGTACGTGTGCCTATCTGCAGATTATAGCGCTTTCGTATTTCTGTACAAATTGCTTCATTCATCTGCCTTCCTCCAATAGGAATCTTTTTACTGATAATGATCTTACCGCCTGTAAAAATAGAAAATTCTGTACTTTGAGCTCCAATATTTACTACCATATTTCCGGCAGGATCCTCCAGATCAACTCCCATTGCCAACGCATCAGCAATTGGTGCTTCTACCATAAATACCTTGTTTTTCCGAAGCCAGTGACCATTTGCAACATGAAAATACGCACGTTTTTCCACTGCGGTCATATCCAATGGAACTGTAAAATACATAACAGATCCAAACCCCAGGATATGATCAATTTTTCGAATCATACTGTATAATACAATCTCCTGAAGTTCCAGATTTGCAATCATACCAAACGCCATCGGCGAACAAACCGAAATATCCGATGGTGATTTTTCAAACATTTCATAGGCTTCATTGCCCATAGCGATAATCTTGCGTCCTTTGGATGCAATCATATTTTTTTCCATATAACTTTTATTTCTAAAAAAAGAATAGACCTTTACAGAACTACTTCCCAAATCTATTCCATATGTTTTCTCAAACAGCATATATCTCCTTTATCCTGTACATGTCTCCCATAATCCGCTTTCTACAAAACTGCAGTATCTGTGATCTCCGATCACAATATGATCCAGAAGACGTATGCCAAGTATCTCTCCTGCCTGATAAATTCTCGATGTGATCTTCATATCTTCTTCACTGGGAACAGGATCCCCACTTGGATGATTATGAACAAGTATCAGACTGACTGCATGCCGCCGTAAAGCTTCTATATAAATTTCCCTTGGGGTCACCAGTGAACCTGTAGCCGTTCCTCTGGTCAGTACTTTGTCCCCCAGAAAATGGCCCTTAATGTCTGACATCATGCAGATTACAAGCTCCTGTTCTTCATGGCGGAGCTGTTCCATGTAATATGAAGCAATAGATCCCGGGTTATTCAGCGCAAGTTGAGGTCTGGCTACAGCTGTAGCAATTCTTTTGGACAATTCTCCGATACATTTAAGCTGAACTGCCTTTACCTGTCCGATCCCGTGTATTTTCATAAGATCTTCTGCCGAAACATGCAAAAGCCCCATCAGCCCTGAATAAGAAGAATTTTCCATATGCCGTAAAACTGTCTGTGCCAGTGAAAGAGAATTCTGTTCTCTGGTCCCGCTGCGCAGAATCACTGCCAGCAGTTCACTGTCACTTAAAGCGCCCGTACCCTGATGAAAACATTTTTCATAAGGGCGCTGATCCTCAGGTAAATTTTTAATAATGTCCTTCATTATTCTGTCTGCGCCCGCTCTCTGACGACTTCCGGAAAAATTGCAATTTTTATTCTAGCATAAAAGGGAAAAGATGTATACTCTCCCCTAAAAATTTCTGTATTTTTTAGAAATAGTTTCTGCTATTTTTATACCATCCATAGCAGCACTGGTAATCCCCCCTGCATATCCAGCACCCTCACCACAAGGATAAATACCCGCAATATTTGAAAGAAGTTCACTGTCACGTACAATACGTACCGGAGAAGATGTACGACTTTCCACACCACTTAAAAGAGCATCTTCTCTGTCAAAACCAGATATTCTTTTTCCAAAAGAATGAATTCCCTCTTCTATGGAATCGCCTACAGCAGCCGGCAGGGCAGAACGAACATTGGTAAGTACATATTCCCCTTTCATACAAGGCATGATTTCTCCAAAAGAAATACTTGGCTGATTTTTACAGAAATCCCCGAAAAGCTGTATCGGAATCTTACCATTTCCAAGTTCCCAGGCTTTCCGCTCCAATTCTCTCTGGAATGCAACTCCGCCAAGCGGTCCTTTTTCTGGAAAATCCTCCGGAGATACTGTAACGATCATGGCACTGTTGGCATTTCTGGAGTCTCGTGCCTGGTAACTCATTCCATTTACTGCAAGCCTGCCTGGCTCTGAAGATGCATTTACCACATATCCTCCTGGACACATACAGAAAGAATATATTCCTCTGCCATTTGTACATTTATGCGTGACCTTATAACTGGCAGCTCCTAAAAGTTTATTTTCCGTTTCTCCGTAAAGATCCTCATTAATCATAGACTGCGGATGCTCAATACGCAATCCCACTGCAAACGCCTTTGGTTCCATGAAAATGCCTCTTTTCTGAAACATTTCAAATGTATCTCTTGCACTATGTCCAACTGCCAGAACACATACATCTGCAGGTATCTTTTCTTCCCCATTAATTTCTATTTCCGATAAAGCACCGTCTGTAAAAATAAGATCAGTCACTTTTGACCGGAATCGGAAATGTCCGCCCATGTTTTCGATGTCTTTGCGCATTTTCTGAACAATTCCAACAAGAATATCTGTTCCCAGGTGTGGTTTCTGTTGATATATGATTTCTTCAGGTGCTCCAGCCTCTACAAAGCGCTTCAGTACCTCATGATTACGCCCATATGGATCTTTTACAAGAGTGTTTAATTTTCCATCAGAAAAAGTTCCTGCGCCGCCTTCTCCGAACTGTACATTCGAATCTGGATCCAGAATACCGTTTTTCCAAAATTTTTCTACTGTTTTCTGACGTTTATCTGCTTCCTCTCCTCTTTCCAGAATTAAAGGACAATACCCGGCACGTGCAAGATACCAGCCACAGAAAATTCCGGCCGGACCACTGCCAATAATTACTGGTGGATGAACTAATGGAATATTTCCTGGTTGTGGAAACTGATATATCTTTTCTTTGGTTACCATAACATTGTTATTGTTAACTCTTTTTGCGATTTTCTGTTCATCCCTGATTTTTACATCCACAGTATACACAAAAATTTTGTCATTTTTGTGTCTGCAATCCAGAGATTGTTTTTTTATTTCATAAGAAAAAGAATATCCGGGATTTTTTAGTGTCTTTGCAATCTTTTTTTCAAGTTGTTCCCTGGTGTGATTTACAGGAAGTTTCAACTGAGAAATTCGAATCATATTTTATGCTCCTTTGCCGCATGGATTCCAGCTACGGCTCCGCTGCTCCACGCCCATTGAAGATTATACCCGCCGCAGGTCCCGTCAACATCCAGAAGTTCTCCCGTAATATACAGATTGGGACAGATCTTGGATTCCATGGTTTTATTTACAATTTCTGAGGTATCTACGCCTCCTGAACACACCTGTGCCTGGGAGAATGATAATCCATCTGTCACCTCCAGTGTATATTCTGTAATAGCTGATATGAGATTTTTCTGTGAAATCAGTACCTTTGTCAATTTTTCCGGAAATAATCCTGTCAAAAGTTCTTTTTCATTTTTGTACGGACAGTCTTTTTTTCGCTGATGCAAAAGGTCGTTTACTTCTTCAGCTGAAAATCCAGGAAGAAAATTAATTTTCACAATCACTTTTTTTCCATTTTTTACTGCCCGAATTGCATATCTGCTTAACTGAAAAACCGGAATTCCAGAAATTCCATATTCCGTCAACTGTAATTCACCTTGTTCTCTACAACAGAATTCTCCATCTATTATTAATGAAATACAGCCCTCTGTTCGAACTCCTGCCCATGCTTTATAATTATTACCTTTGCATTTTAAAGCTGTAAGAGCCGGATATACAGGTACGATATGGTGCCCCAGATGTTTTGCAAAATCATATCCGCTTCCATCTGCACCTGCAATTGAAGATGCCTTTGAACCACTGGCAAGTATCAGAGCATCTGCTTCATAATGCCATCCTTTAGTCAGTATCTGAAATTTTTTTCCATTCTGAACAATTTCTATCGCTATAGCCTGCTCATTTGTTTTTATTTTCACACCGAGACTGGAAGCTTCCATACACAGTACATCCACAACACTCTGTGCCTGATTACTCCTTGGATATAGATAGTCATTTCTATATAATGGATAAATTCCGATTTCTCTGAAAAATTCAATTGTATTTTCAACAGAAAACCTTGCAAGTACATCATTAACAAACTCAGGATGCTCACCTCTGTACGCATCTTCTGGTCTTGCAAGATTAGAGAAATTACATTTGCCATTTCCTGTAGCACAAATTTTTTTTCCCGGTTTTTCATTCTGTTCCAAAACGGTAACTGCTGCCCCGTTCCTTGCTGCCATGATTGCCGCCATGAGTCCTGAAGCACCAGCCCCTATGATTACTACCTGCCTTTTTTTCATAATCCACCCTCAACTCGACTCTCTGTTAATTTAAAGTCACAAGACCCTTATCTACCATTTTCTGCAAGGACATCAGTACGCCAAGCTTTGCATGCTCCCAGGTAAGTCCGCCCTGGAAATATACTGCATACGGCTCTTTCATCGGGCCATCTGCGGAAAGCTCAATGGAAGATCCCTGTACAAATGCTCCTGCTGCCATGATTACCTGGCTGTCATATCCCGGCATGTCCCATGGCTCCGGGTCTACGTAACTGTCAACCGGTGCTGCTGCCTGGATTCCTTTACAGAAAGCGATCAGACCCTCCGGTGTGCCAAGGCTTACTGCCTGAATGATATCCTGACGATCCTCTGTAGAATTCGGGATTACAGGAAATCCTAATTTCTCATAAATATTTGCTGCAAATACTGCGCCTTTTAATGCTCCTTTGGTAACCATCGGTGCAAGGAAAAATCCCTGGAAGAATGAACGGTTTACTCCAAGAGTTGCACCTACTTCACTTCCGAGTCCAGGGCAGGTCATTCTGTAAGAAGCGTTCTCTACACATTCCTTTGTACCTGCGATATATCCGCCGATCGGTGCAAGTCCGCCGCCCGGGTTCTTGATCAGAGAGCCGACAACCATGTCTGCACCTACATCACTTGGCTCGATCGTATCTACAAACTCACCATAGCAGTTGTCTACCATGCAGATCACATCCGGCTTGATGCTCTTAACGAAAGCGATCAGTTCACCGATCTGCTTTACAGAGAATGATGGACGGGTCTGGTAGCCTTTGGAACGCTGAATCTCTACGAGACGGGTTTTCTCATTGATTGCTTTACGGATGCTGTCATAGTCGAAAGTTCCATCTTTCAGAAGTTCTACCTGGCGGTAAGTTACGCCATATTCTGCAAGAGAGCCCCTGGATGGACGGATACCGATGACTTCTTCCAGAGTATCATATGGCTTTCCGGCTGGTGCCAGAAGCTCATCACCCGGACGGAGATTTCCGAATAAAGCAATTGCCAGCGCATGAGTTCCGCATGTGATCTGCGGACGTACCAGGCATGCTTCTGTGTGGAAAGTATCTGCGTAAACTTTCTCAAGGGTTTCACGGCCAATGTCATCATAACCATAGCCTGATGAACTGCCAAAGCATTCTGCACTTACTTTGTTCTTCTGCAGGGCAAGGAGGACTTTCATCTGATTGTATTCTGCGGTTTTGTCAAATTTCTCAAATCTTTCTTTTAAGGATTCCTCGATTTTATGACCGAAATCATAAACTTCTGAGGAGATTCCGAGCTGTGCATACATTTCTTTCATAATTTTATTTATTCCTCGTTTATTTTATTAATTTTTAGTTCCATCATTTGCTATCATGGATTCTCCAGGTGAATCCCGGATATGTTTTGTGTTATTATAACTTTCTGATTTAAGTAAGTTGTAAATCGGCTATTAAATATAGTTTTCTTAAAGAATCTTCCTATCCTTACAGATTTCCAACATCTTTTCAAGGATTAGGGCTTCGTTATAATCGAATTCATCTTTGTTCATCCAGATGGTATCTTTCTCTCTGCGGAACCAGGTGAGCTGGCGTTTGGCAAAGTGTCTGGTATCTCTTTTCAGGATTCTTACTGCCTCTTCCAGCGGATATTCACCATCCAGATACGCAAGGATTTCTTTATATCCAAGACCCTGCATGGAAACCATTTCTCTGTGGTATCCCATATCTTTTAATTTCTGTACTTCCTCAATAAGTCCCGCTTCCAGCATTTCGTCGATACGGTCATCGATTCGTTTGTAAAGAAGTTCCCGTGGAACATTCAGGACAAAATATGCCAGATTGTATGGGGTCTCGTGTTCTTTCTGTTCCTGATTGTGGGCTGAGATCGGAGAATGATTCTGATGATAAAATTCCAGGGCACGTATCACACGTTTCACATTGTTTGCATGGATTTCCGTTGCACTGACAGGATCTACTTCCTGTAGCATCTGGTGAAGATACTCATTTCCTTTCTCTGCAGCAAGCTGCTCCAGCTCCTGACGATAGCCGTCCTCCTGCTCTGCCTGGGTGAAATCAATATCCCTGGTAATGGCCTGTATATAAAAGCCGGTTCCGCCTACCAGAATAGGAATTCTGCCTTTCGAATAAATCTCCTCCATGGCTGCTTTTGCCATCTGCTGGAACTTTACAATATGAAATTCTTCCTCCGGCAGCAGTTCAACTACCAGATAGTGCTTCACTCCCTGCATTTCTTCCGGGCGGATCTTGGCTGAACCAATATCCATATATTTGTAGACCTGCATGGAATCTGCAGAAATGATCTCACCGTTTATTGCTTTTGCAAGTGCTATGGAGAGATGAGTTTTTC
>CAKRVX010000011.1 GCA_934409175.1 uncultured Blautia sp. | reverse complement strand
GTTGCGTCTGACATAAGTTTCTGCTATAATGGGAAAAAATATTTTAGAAAGCGGCAGGTGATTGAATGCAGAAAACAAAATCACGGAAGCAATCGTATCTTGCCCCCGCGTCAAAATCAAAATCCGCCAGAAAGACAAAAACAGATTATTACGATTATAGTCTGGTGGCCATTATTGTACTTCTGATCTGCTTTGGGTTGATCATGTTATACAGTACAAGTGCCTATACGTCCGAGGTGAATTATGGAGACGATATGTATTTTTTTAAAAAACAGGCCGGTATCAGTCTGGTTTGTATTGTAATGGCTTTGTTTATTTCAAAAATCGATTATCATATCCTGGAACATTTTTCAACCATGCTGTATGTGGCTGCTCTGGGTCTGATGGCTCTGGTAAAAACACCTCTGGGACGTTCTTCTCATGGTGCACAGAGATGGCTGACATTTGGACCCATTCAGTTTCAGCCGGCGGAAATAGCTAAAATTGCAGTGATCATAAGTCTTTCTTATATGATCGTTCACATGGGAAGACAGGTACGTACATTGAAAGCCTGTATGGTTCTGGCAGGCATGGGTGGTTTGCTTGCGCTGACTGCTTATGTATGTACAGATAACCTCAGTACGGCAATTATTATTTTCTGTATTACAGCAGGATTGATTTTTATAGCTCATCCGGACACAAAAATATTTCTGATCATTGCAGGAGTGGGAATAGCACTGGTTGTAGTTGCGGTTATCATATTGAATGCTACAGTCAGTGTAGACAGCAGTGGAAGTTTCCGTATCCGCCGAATCCTGGTATGGCTTCATCCGGAAGATTTTGCAGATGGAGCAGGATATCAGACAATTCAGGCATTGTATGCGATTGGCTCCGGAGGCTTTTTCGGACGGGGACTTGGGAACAGTATTCAGAAACTTGGAAGTGTGCCGGAGGCACAGAATGATATGATTTTTTCCATTATCTGCGAAGAACTGGGGATTTTTGGAGGAATTATCGTGTTGCTTCTGTATGCATATCTTTTGTACAGACTTTTCTTTATTGCACAGAATGCACCGGATATGTTTGGTTCTCTGATAGTCAGTGGAATTTTTATTCATATAGCTTTGCAGGTGATCCTGAATATTGCAGTTGTAGTAAATCTGATGCCCAATACAGGTGTCACCCTTCCATTTATCAGCTATGGAGGTACATCTATTCTGTTCCTGATGGCTGAGATGGGACTGGCACTGAGTGTGGCGAGAAAGATAAAGTTTGAAGATGTAAAATAAATTCTTTGGAAATAATGCTTGACAAACAGGAATGGAGAATATATACTTTGGACATCAAAGTAAATAAAAAGTAAAAATTGCTGATAACAGCGATCGATAAAAATACTTGATCAAAAAAGATTGATATAAAAGGAGAAAAAAATTATGTTACAGAAAATGAGCGAAATGATAGCGGAACAGTTAAATTGCGATGCGGCAGATATTACAGCAGAGACTTCTTTTAAAGATGATCTGGGAGCTGATTCTCTGGATCTTTTTGAACTGGTCATGGCGCTGGAAGATGAGTATAATATTGAGATTCCGGCAGAGGACCTGACAGATCTGACTACTGTTGGTGAGGTTATGGAATATCTTAAAAATAAAGGTGTAGAAGCGTAAATCATACGAAACAAAAGACTCCTTGGAATCTTGATAAGATTCTGGGGAGAATTTTTTGAATATATATTTTGAAAATCAAATTATTAAAATTACAAAATATTTAAAATACGAAATAAACAGGAATACTGGAGAGGAAATAAGATATGTCCAAAATTGCATTTGTTTTTCCGGGACAGGGTGCACAGTACACAGGTATGGCGAAGGATTTTTATGAAACATATCCGGTCTGCAGAAAAGTATTTGAACAAGCATCCAAATCCACAGGACTTGATGTGGCAGCTTTATGTTTTGAAGAAAATGAGCAGCTTAATATTACCGAATATACACAGATTGCCATGCTGACAGCAGAAACAGCCATACTTCGTGCACTGGAAGAAACAGGAATCCATTCGCAGGTAAATGCAGGCTTAAGTCTTGGAGAGTACGGGGCGCTGATCGCATCCGGAGTAATGAAAGAAGAGGCCGCTTTTTCACTGGTGAGAAAAAGAGGTATTTATATGGAAAAGGCTTACCCAACAGGTGGAGCCATGTCTGCAGTGATGGGAACAGATGCGCAGTTGATCGAGAAAATCTGTCAGGAAACACCGGGAGTTGTTTCCATTGCCAATTATAACTGTCCGGGGCAGATCGTGATCACAGGCGAACAGTCAGCTGTAAAACAGGCATCGGAATCACTGAAAGAGGCTGGAGCAAGAAGAGTGATTCCTCTGAAGGTAAGTGGACCATTTCATTGTGAACTGCTTGCAGGTGCCGGAGAGCAGCTTGCCAGGGCTCTTCAGGATGTGGAAATCCAGCCGTTTACCATTCCGTACGTTACAAATGTAACAGCAGAATATGTGACAGAACCGTCCCAGGTAAAAGAACTTCTGGTGAAACAGGTATCTTCTTCCGTACGTTGGCAGCAGTGTGTGGAAAAAATGATCGAAGAAGGCGTAGATACTTTTGTTGAGATCGGACCTGGAAAAACTTTGACCGGTTTCCTGAAGAAGATTAACAGAGGAGTAAAAGCTCTTCATGTGGAAAAGATTGAAGATCTGGAGACTGTAAGAAAGGAGTGTCTGTAAATGCTGGAAAATAAAGTAGCACTGGTAACCGGTGCGGGAAGAGGAATCGGTCGTGCCATCGCCATTGCTCTGGCAGAAGAAGGAGCAGAAGTGATCCTCAATTACAATGGTTCAGAAGAAAGAGCAAAAGAGGTAAAGCAGACTATTGAAGAAAAGGGAGGTAAAGCCTCTGTCTATAAATGTAATGTAAGTGATTTTGATGCCTGTGAAAAAATGCTCAAAGATGTGATCAGTGAATACGGACATCTGGATATTCTGGTAAATAATGCGGGAATTACCAGAGATGGTCTGATTATGAAGATGAAAGAAGAAGATTTCGATGCAGTGATCAATACAAATTTAAAAGGAACTTTTAATACCATTCGTCACAGTGCCCGTCAGATGTTAAAGCAGAGGAGCGGAAAGATCATCAATATTTCTTCCGTATCAGGAATTCTGGGAAATGTGGGACAGGCGAATTATGCTGCATCAAAAGCTGGCATCATAGGTCTTACAAAAACAATGGCAAGAGAACTTGGAAGCCGTGGAATTACAGTAAATGCCATTGCTCCGGGATTTGTGGATACAGAGATGACGGAGGTGCTTCCGGAAGAAATCAAAGAAACAGCATGTAAGCAGATTATTCTGGGACGGTTCGGAAAACCTTCTGATATTGCAGCAACAGCAGTATTTCTGGCGTCAGATAAAGCAGACTATATTACAGGCCAGGTCATCAGTGTGGATGGCGGTATGAACGTATAAATATCATAGACAGATAGGAGAATATCATGAGAAGAGTTGTGATCACAGGTATGGGAGCAATCACCCCTGTTGGATTAAATGTAGAAGATTTCTGGAACAGTGTAAAAGAGGGCAAAACGAATTTCGCAGAGGTCACCCGTTTTGACACTACAGATTACAGATCACATATGGCTGCTGAGATTAATAATTTTAATGCAAAGGATTTTATGGATTTTAAATCGGCCAGAAGAATGGAGCTTTTCAGCCAGTATGCAGTAGCTGCTGCAAAGGAAGCAATCGAGCAGTCCGGACTGGATATTACCAAAGAAGATCCTTTCAGAGTGGGATGCAGTGTGGGAAGTGGAATCGGAAGCATGCAGGTAGTAGAAAAGTCATGTGAGATTTTGGAAACAAAAGGACCTGGCAGATTAAATCCACTGATGATTCCTCTTTTAATTTCAAATATGGCGTCTGGAAATGTATCTATTCAGTTTGGGCTTAGGGGAAAAAATATCAATGTTGTTACAGCGTGTGCTACAGGAACTCACAGTATTGGAGAGGCTTATCGTACTATTCAGTGTTCAGATGCAGATGTGATGGTTGCCGGTGGAACAGAAGCAGCTATTACGCCTACAGGTTTCGGCGGTTTTGCAGCACTGACAGCACTTACTTCTTCTACAGATCCGAAAAGATGCTCCATTCCTTTTGATAAAGAAAGAAGTGGATTTGTTATGGGAGAAGGTGCCGGAGTGGTAGTTCTTGAAGAACTGGAACATGCAAAGGCGCGTGGTGCAAAAATCCTGGGCGAAGTTGTGGGATATGGAGCAACAGGTGATGCTTATCATATTACATCTCCGGCAGAAGATGGTTCAGGTGCAGCCAAGGCAATGGAACTTGCAGTAAAAGAAGCAGGTATTTCCACAGATGATGTATATTATGTAAATGCACATGGAACAAGTACCCACCATAATGATCTGTTTGAAACTATTGCCATTAAGAAAGCTTTTGGTGAACATGCAAAAGAAATGAAAGTCAATTCTACCAAATCCATTACAGGACATCTGCTGGGGGCAGCCGGAGCAGTGGAAGTGATCACCTGTATCAAGGAACTTCAGGAAGGTCTGATTCATGAAACAGTAGGATATCAGGTACCGGATGAACAATGTGATCTGGATTATGTAACAAGCGGACCGATAAAAATGGATATCAAATATGCGCTGACCAATTCTCTGGGATTTGGCGGACATAATGCATCTTTACTTCTGAAAAAATACGAAGAATAAGTTCCGGACAGGAGGCATATCATGGAATTTTCGAAAATACTGGAACTGATCCACGCAGTCAGTGATTCAAACCTGACGGAGTTTCATATGCAGGATGGAAATTTAAATATTTCCATGGCGGCAGAGAAAACCATCGTACAGCAGCAGATGGCAGAAGCAACACAGCAAATACAGAATTCACAGGCTGTTGTACCGCAAATACAGAAAAACAGTCAGGAAGTACTGCCGGACGGAAATATTGTAAAATCTCCTTTAGTTGGAACCTATTATTCCGCATCCTCACCGGACAGTGCACCGTTTGTGAAAGTGGGAGATAAAGTAAGTAAAGGTCAGGTTCTGGGAATTGTGGAAGCAATGAAGCTGATGAACGAAATAGAATCTGAATTTGACGGAACGATCAGAGAGATTTTGGTTAAAAATGGACAGATGGTAGAGTTCGGACAGCCTATGTTTGTGATAGAATAGGTTCAAGGAGGGATTGAAATGAAACTTACAACAAAAGAAATTATGGAGATCATTCCACACAGGCATCCGTTTCTTCTGATCGATACAATCGAAGAACTGGAACCAGGTGTAAAAGCAACCGGAAAAAAATGTGTGACTTTTAATGAGCCGTATTTTGCAGGACATTTTCCTCAGGAACCTGTGATGCCAGGAGTTCTGATCGTAGAAGCTCTGGCACAGACAGGTGCTGTGGCCATCTTAAGCAAACCGGAGAATAAGGGGAAAATTGCATATTTTGCATCCATTAACAATGCAAAATTCAAGAATAAGGTGGTGCCTGGGGATACCCTGACTCTGGAAGTTGAGATTATCAGGGAGAAAGGCCCTATGGGTGTTGGAAAAGCCAAAGCAATAAAACAGGATGGTAAGGTAGCGGTTCTGGCAGAACTGACCTTTGCAATAGGAGCTTGAAATGTTTGGTAAAATTTTAATTGCCAACCGCGGTGAGATTGCGGTTCGGATCATACGTGCATGCAGGGAAATGGGAATCAGGACAGTGGCTGTATATTCAGAAGCAGACAAAGATGCACTTCATACTCAACTGGCGGACGAAGCTGTCTGTATCGGACGGGCCTCTTCTTCTGATAGTTATCTGAATATGGAGAGAATCTTGAGCGCTACCATAGCCACAGGTGCAGAAGCTATTCACCCGGGATTTGGATTCCTTTCAGAAAACAGCCGCTTTGTGGAAATGTGTGAAAAATGTCATGTAACTTTTATTGGTCCTTCAGCAGAAGTGATTTCCAGAATGGGAAACAAATCTGAGGCTAAGAATACCATGCGTAAAGCAAAAGTTCCGGTAGTTCCCGGAACAAAAGAACCGGTTTATACGGCAGAAGAGGCTAGAAAGGCTATGAAAGAAATCGGTTATCCGGTAATGATCAAGGCATCAGCCGGAGGCGGTGGAAAAGGAATGCGCGTAGCAGAGAACGCAGAGGAATTCGATAAACTTTTTGAAACAGCACAGCAGGAATCCATCCATTCTTTTTCTGACAACACCATGTATCTGGAGAAATTTGTGGAAAATCCCCGACATGTAGAAGTGCAGATACTGGCAGATAAATACGGAAATGTAGTTCATTTGGGAGAACGTGACTGTTCTGTGCAGAGACGTCATCAGAAGATGATAGAGGAATCCCCGTGTACGGCTATTTCTGATAAACTTCGCAGAAAAATGGGAGAAACTGCGGTACGTGCAGCCAAAGCTGCAGGATATGAAAGTGCAGGGACTATAGAGTTCCTTCTGGACAAATCCGGAGATTTTTATTTTATGGAAATGAATACCAGGATTCAGGTAGAACATCCGGTCACAGAATTTGTATCCGGCGTGGATCTGATCAAAGAACAGATTCGTATTGCCGCAGGTGAGCCGTTAAGTGTACAGCAGAAGGATATTGAGATCAGAGGACATGCGCTGGAATGCAGGATAAATGCAGAAGATCCGTCCAGACATTTTATGCCCTGCCCGGGAAGGATCACAGGGCTTCATTTTCCGGGAGGAAATGGTGTCCGTGTGGATACGGCAGTATACGATGATTATGTCATACCGCCCAATTATGATTCCATGATTGCCAAGATTATTGTTTATGACAGAGACAGACACAGTGCCATCCGTAAAATGATCAGCGCTCTTGGAGAAGTTGCTGTAGAGGGAGTAAAAACAAATGTAGATTTTCTATATGAGCTGATAAACCAGCCAGATTTCCAGAAAGGGAATATTACAACAGATTTTATACCGGAGCATTATCCTGATTTATAGGCAGACAGATCCGGGTTTTACATAAAGGAGCAGGATTATGGCAGACTTGAAAAGATTTTTTAAGAAAACAGTTTCCGAAGAACGAAATAAAAAAGAAATAACAGCTTCCGTACCTGAAGGACTGTGGATTAAATGTCCGAAATGCACAGAAACGGTTTATAAAGAGGATGTAAGATCCAATGCATATGTATGCCCGAAATGTGGTGGGTATTTCAGAATCAGTGCCCGCAAAAGAATACGTATGGCTGTAGATGAGGGAAGTTTCCAAGAATGGTTTACCGGCATTGAAAACAGTAATCCTCTGAATTATCCGGGATATCTTGAAAAAATACAACAGCTGAAAGAAAAAACCAGAATGGATGAGGCAATCCTGATCGGACAGGCGTCCATCAATGGGATTCCTGCTGTGGTTGGTGCTATGGATGCCAGATTCATGATGGCAAGTATGGGCTATGTAGTGGGAGAAAAAATCACCCGGGCTTTTGAAAAGGCTTCAGAGATTGGTCTTCCTGTGATCCTTTTCTGCTGCTCCGGCGGAGCCAGAATGCAGGAAGGAATGGTATCGCTTATGCAGATGGCTAAGACTGCGGCAGCTATTAAAAGACATTCAGAAAAAGGACTTTTATATGTTTCGGTACTGACAGATCCCACCACAGGAGGAGTAACTGCCAGCTTTGCTATGCTGGGGGATCTGATTCTGGCTGAACCGGGAGCACTGATCGGTTTCGCAGGTCCGAGAGTTATTGAACAGACCATTGGACAGAAACTTCCGGAAGGATTTCAGAGACCGGAATTTCTCATGGAGCATGGTTTCCTGGATGGAATCGTAGAACGTGGTTCTGTGAAAGAAGTTCTTTTTCAGATCCTGAAAATGCACAGTATCAGAGAACAGTACGATGCATTTCCAAAGGAAACTGCTGCAAGGTCTTTTGAAACTTTTGGCAAAAAGAAAAAGCAGAAAAAAATGAAAAATCTTACTGCCTGGGACAGAGTACAGATTGCCAGAAGCAGCGGTCGTCCGTCAGCTGCAGAGTATATTGATGCAATTTTTGATGATTTTATGGAATTTCACGGAGACAGAGGAGCAAGAGACGATGAGGCGGTCATCGGAGGTGTGGCTACACTGGATGGACAGCCGGTTACAGTGATTGGAATCCGTAAAGGACATACTACAAAGGAAAACATCAGATGTAATTTTGGAATGCCATCTCCGGAGGGATACAGGAAAGCGCTTCGTCTTATGAAACAGGCAGAGAAGTTTGGGCGTGCAGTGATTGCATTTGTGGATACTCCCGGGGCGTTCTGTGGTCTGGAAGCAGAAGAAAGAGGACAGGGAGAGGCTATCGCACATAATCTTTTTGAAATGTCTGATCTGAAAGTTCCTGTGCTTTCTGTTGTAATCGGAGAAGGCGGAAGCGGCGGAGCTCTTGCACTGGCGGCAGGAAATGAAGTCTGGATGATGGAAAATGCCACTTATACCATTCTCTCGCCGGAGGGCTTTGCGTCCATACTTTGGAAAGATAGCAGAAAAGCACCGGAAGCAGCAGAAGTTATGAAAGTGACGGCAGCTCATCTGAAAGAGCTGGGGATCATTGAACGAATCATTCCGGAAGAGTATCCTGCCAGTGAGGAAAATCTGGCACAGATCGCGGAATATATGAAAATCAGGATGAAACAGTTTCTGATAAAGCAGGCTGGAAAAAGTGGGGATCAGCTTGCACAGGAAAGATACGAAAGATTTCGAAAGATGTAAAAAATTTATAATATCCTGACTTGAAATACCACCGGCTCTGACGTATAATAAACCCGAAAGTAGAAAGGCGCTGCTTTTAAGCAGTGTCTTTTTTTAAAGATTGATAAAGATTCAGGAGTGAAAAGAGTTATGGCTAAGATCAGAACAAGATTTGCACCAAGTCCTACAGGAAGAATGCATGTAGGAAACTTAAGAACAGCTTTATATGCATACCTTATTACGAAACATGAAGGCGGAGATTTTATCCTCCGTATTGAAGATACAGATCAGGAACGTTATGTGGAGGGTGCCGTGGATATCATCTATCGTACTCTCGCAAAGACAGGACTGATCCATGATGAAGGTCCGGATAAGGACAAAGGTTTTGGACCTTATGTACAGAGTGAACGTCAGGCACAGGGAATCTATCTGAAATATGCACAGCAGTTAGTAGAACAGGGAGATGCATACTACTGCTTCTGTCAGAAGGAAGAACTGGAGGGGATGAAGCGTGTAGTTGCTGGAAAAGAGATCTCCATATATGACAAACGCTGTCTCAGCCTGCCGAAAGAAGAAGTGGAGAGACGTCTGGCAGCAGGTGAACCTCATGTAATCCGTTTTAATATGCCTACAGAGGGCACTACAACTTTCCATGATGTTATTTACGGAGATATTACTGTAAATAATGAAGAACTTGAGGATCTGATCCTGATCAAATCCGACGGATATCCTACCTATAACTTTGCAAACGTTATCGATGATCATTTAATGGAAATTACTCACGTAGTGAGAGGAAATGAGTACCTTTCTTCAGCTCCGAAATACAATCGTATCTATGAAGCTTTTGGATGGGATATCCCGGTTTATGTACATTGTCCGTTGATTACGGATGAGACACATCAGAAACTTTCCAAGCGCTGCGGACATTCTTCTTATGAGGATCTTCTGGATCAGGGATTTTTATCTGAAGCGATCATTAACTATGTGGCACTTCTGGGATGGAGCCCTGCTAATAACAGAGAAATTTTCAGCCTGGATGAACTGGTACAAGCATTTGACTATCATCATATCAATAAATCACCAGCAGTTTTCGACGTTGCCAAGCTTCGCTGGATGAATGGAGAGTACATTAAGAAAATGGATCCGGAAGCGTTTTATGAGAAAGCACTTCCATATATGAAAGAAGTACTGAAGAAAGATTATAATTTCAGAAAGATTGCAGGGATGGTACAGACCAGAATCGAAATATTCCCTGATATTCCGGCTCTGATTGATTTCTTTGAGGAAGTTCCTGAATATGACAGTGCAATGTACTGCCATAAGAAAATGAAAACAAATGAAGAGACTTCCCTCGCTGTACTGAAAGAAGTTCTTCCGGTTCTGGAAGAGCAGGAAGATTATACAAATGATCCATTATATGAGTCATTAAGTGGTTTCGTAAAGGAGCATGGATACAAGAACGGATATGTAATGTGGCCTCTCCGTACTGCTGTTTCCGGTAAACAGATGACACCTGCCGGAGCAACAGAGATTATGGAAATCATCGGAAAGGATGAAACAATTAAACGAGTAAAGGCGGCAATTGAGAAATTAAGCAGATAAGAATGAAAAGAAATCCATCTCAGATGCGGGCAATCGCTCACCTGTCAGGACCAATGATGGTTCTGGCAGGTCCCGGTTCGGGGAAAACTTCCGTTATTGTGGAGAGAACTGCATATATGATCAGAGAAGGGAAGATACCAGCTTCCTCTATTTTGGTTGTAACTTTTTCCAGAGCAGCAGCAACAGAGATGAAAGAGCGATTTTTAAAATTCGTGGATCAGAATCGAAGTGATGTAACTTTCGGGACCTTTCACGGAATTTTTTATGGAATTTTAAAGGCAGCCTATAATCTCAGTGCGGCCAATATTCTTTCGGAGGAAGAAAAATACAGTATTCTCCGAGAAATGACAGAACAGTATGGACAGGAAATGTCTCAGGAAGGAGATTTTCTGGAGGAGATTTCCAGGGAGATCAGCATAGTAAAAGGAAACTGCATTTCTCTGGAGCACTATTATGCATCCTGCTGTTCAGATGAGATTTTCAGGGAAATTTTTAATGGATACAAGAATGCTCTGAGAACGAGAAGAAAGCTGGATTTCGATGATATGATTCTTAGCTGCTATGAACTTTTTTCCAAACGTCCGGATATTTTAAACGGATGGAGAAAAAAGTTTGTCCATATTCTGGTAGATGAGTTTCAGGATATTAATAGTCTTCAGTATAAGATTCTGCAAATGCTGGCTGCACCTGCCAATAATCTGTTCATCGTAGGGGATGATGATCAGTCTATTTATCATTTCAGGGGAGCCAGGCCGGAGATCATGCTGAATTTTACCAGAGATTATCCTAAGGCGCAAACAGTCCTTCTGGATGTGAATTATCGGTGCAGTGCAAATATTCTGCGCACTGCCATGAATGTGATTGAATGTAATTCCAGACGATTTAAAAAGGCACTTACTACGCCAAATGAGGAAGGCATGCCAGTGACATGCAGAGCCTTCGAAAATCCCAGAGAAGAATATATCTGTGTTGTTGGCGCTTTGAAAAAAAGACTGGAAAAGGGAGAAAATCTGGAAAATACTGCCATATTGCTGCGAACCAATCAGGAAGGCGAAGGTCTGATCAATGCGCTGATGGAATATCAGGTTCCATTTACTATGAAAGAGCAGCTTCCCAATCTTTTCAGACATTGGATATGCAGAAATCTGCTGGCGTATCTGCATATGGCAGCAGGGGATAGAAGCAGAAAGAATTTTCTGGAACTGATGAACAGGCCGAACCGTTATATATCCAGAGATGCACTGCCGGATAAGCAGATCAGTTTTGAAAAGCTGAGAGAATATTATAAGGACAGAGACTGGATGTGTGACAGGATTACTACCCTGGAAACACATTTGCGTGTTTTAGCCACACTGTCTCCTTTTGCTGCGATTAATTTTATCAGAAAAGGGATGGGTTATGAAGAATACTTGCACGAATATGCACAGTATCGTAAAATAAAACCAGAAGAACTGCTGGAAACTCTGGACCGGATTCATGAAAGTACAAAAGGAATGAAAACGCTGAACCAGTGGGAAAATTACATAGAAGAATATACGGAAAAACTTAGCGAACAGGCCAGGAAACAGAAAAACCGAAAAGAAGGTGTGACAATATCTACTCTTCATGCTGTCAAAGGCCTGGAGTTTGATGTTGTATATATTCTGAACATAAATGAAGGAAGTATTCCTTACAGAAAAGCAGTTCTTGAGGAAGCTATAGAAGAAGAACGCAGATTGTTTTATGTAGGTATGACTCGTGCAAGAAAGAAACTGGTACTTGCCTATGTAAGACGTCAGTATGAAAAGGAACGGGAACCTTCCCGTTTTCTTGAGGAGACAGGCCTATGAGAAAAGGAGTCATCTATTATACCAGAGTACGGAAAGAATATGCAGGAGAACATCTGGAACATATGATTGCAGAAAAACTTCTGGAAACCGGACTGAAGAAAGAATACGGAATTGATCTGAAACATGAGCCAAGAGCAGAGGGAGAACATGGAAAACCATTTCTTTCCTGGAGACCTCAGATTCATTATAATATAAGTCATTCAGGAGATTATGTAGTATGTGTTTTTGCAGATCAGGAGGTTGGAATTGATGTGCAGATACACAGGAAAGCCAATTATGAACGGATGTTGGAACGTATGGTTCCTGCATCACAGCGTATGGAAATTCTGACAGGAAAAGATCCTGAAAATGAATTTTTTATACAGTGGGTACTGCGAGAAGCTTATATTAAGTGGACAGGGGAAGGTCTGTCCAGAGATCTTAGAACTATTCCAATGAATGAGGGAAGTTATATGCTCCTTAATCTGGAAAATGGCTATAGCGGAGCTTTGTGGTCTATGAATCCTATGGAAATCAGCTGGAAGTTTGAAGACATTATATTAGGATAAAACATGAATAAACAGACGAAGCGGGAAATACGAAGACTGGCAGTAAAGATACTGCTTGTGGTATTGGCATTGGGTCTGGCATTCTGGGGATATGCTTTTGTCTACAGAGGAAAAACAGAGCCGCCAGCCAGATATCCGGTCACAAATCAGGATGCGGCAGTGTATTCCTTACGTGGTCAGATCCAGATGCTGTCTCAGAAGGAAGATTTGATTGCGTTTGCTTTTGAAGACCGGAAAAATGAAAAAGAATATGGAACTTATATTATTCCTGGGCTGAAATATACAAGGACTTTTCTGAATGCTCAGGGTAGTGAACAGGCAGTGTGTACATCTATGACTCCTCAGGGACTGGCAATAACTGATGAATACGTATTGATCAGTGCTTATTGTTATACTGCAAGGCATAATTCAGTTATTTATGTGATCAATAAAGAAACTCACCGTTTCGTGAAAGAGGTGGTCCTTCCGGGAATGCCTCATGTAGGAGGACTGGCGTATGATCCGGAACATGATATGCTGTGGTATTCGTCTAACACCAGAGGAATTGCTCAGGCCGTGAGTATAAAAATGGATGTGCTCAGGGATTATAGTTATGCAGATAATCGTATGCCTGTGCAGGTGAATCAGACCTGCAGCCTTTATGGGATCGTAAGAGATTCCTTTATGACATTTTATAAAGGTTGTCTGTATGTAGGATGCTTTAATAAATATACAGAAAGCTCTATAGCCAGATATGCAGTGGACGAAGAAGGAAATCTGGTCAATACTATGGATGAAGGGTTGGGAATGACATTTGAAATGGCAGTTCCGCTGGATTATTCAACTATTTCAGAACAGGCACAGGGGATGGCTTTTTATAATGATAAATTATTGCTGTCTCATTCTTTTGGAATTCTGCCATCCAGAGTGGTATTTTATGAGCAATCGGATAAGCGACTGTATGTAAATGAAAATTCTGCCAAGTCTTATCGTTTTCCAGAAATGATTGAACAGATCGTAGTAGATGGAGAGGATCTTTATGTTTTGTTTGAGTCTGGTGCTTATGCATACAGAGGCTATGCAGGAAATGTGGTGGACCGTGTGCTGAAGCTCAGTCTGCCAAAGATGGAAAGTTACGAGGAAGATAAAACTCTTACAGATATAGAATAAAAACAGAATGTCCACATATATTAAGTGTAAAGAGGTGAGTTATATAGAAGCAGAACAGATTGAAAACCTGTTTGCCGGAAATATCCGGCAGCTTTTGATGGATGCAAAGCTGGATTATGATAAACTGTATGAAATACGTCTCCGTGTAGGCAGACCTCTGTTTCTGACTTACGATGGTGGGGAATGTTTCTTAAGAAATCCTGGCCAGGAGCAGTATCTTGTTACAAGAGAAGATCTTACAGAAACTCTGGAATATGTGACGGGCTATTCTTTGTATGCATATGAGGATGAGATCCGTCAGGGATATATCAGTGTACAGGGTGGACACAGAGTGGGAGTTACAGGAAAGGTGCTGCTGGACAGAGGAAGAATCATGGGAATGAAATATATTTCCTGTATCAATGTCAGACTTGCCCATGAGATTCAGGGCTGCGCTGATAAAGTGATGTCCTATCTGCGAACAGAAAAATGGGTGGCAAATACTTTGATCATATCTCCACCCAGATGCGGAAAAACGACTTTGCTGAGAGATATTATCCGTCAGCTCAGTAATGGATGGGCAAATACTCCCGGACTTACTGTTGGGGTGGTAGATGAAAGAAGCGAACTTGCAGGATGCTATCAGGGAATTCCACAGAATGATCTGGGAATGAGGACAGACATTCTTGACTGTTGTCCGAAATCAGAGGGAATGCAGATGCTGGTACGCTCCATGTCACCGGATGTAGTGGCTGTAGACGAACTTGGTTGTGAGGAAGATTTTAAGGCTGTGGAATCTGTAATTCATTGTGGATGTAAATTGATCGCAACTGCCCATGGAAATTGTCTGGAAGATGTTCTGGATCAGCCTTTTTTCTGCAAATTGATGGAAGAAAGGGTTTTTGAACGCTATATTATTCTGGGAAAGAGCAGCCAGGCAGGAGAGCTGGAAGGTGTTCTGGATGAGAATGGAAGAATATGCTTAAAACAATAGGTTTGTGTGTAATGGTTATTTCGGGTGCCGGTTTTGGGATGGCTCTTTCGGGAGAACTTTCAAAGAGAAAAAGACATCTTGAAATGCTTTTGCAGATGACAATCCTTTTAAAAGGAGAAATACGTTATGGAAATACATCTCTGTACGATGCCTTTACCGGTGCTGCCGGTAAACTGGAGGGAAAGTACAGAGAATTTTTTTTAAATACAGCAAAAAAAATGCAAGTTCACAGAGGAGAAAATTTTGGCATGATTTTCCGTAAGACAGCAAAAGAAACACTTGGTGATGCAGGACTTACAGTGCAGGAGAGAGAAATGTTGTATTCTCTCGGTGACAGGCTTGGTTATTTGGGAATGGATATGCAGTTGAAACAGCTGGAACTTATGGAAAAAGAGCTTGAGTACTCCCTCAGGGAATTGCAGAAAGATCTGCCGGAGAGAAAGAAAATCCGTCAGAGTATGGGTATCCTTCTGGGAATTTTTCTTGCAGTTCTTGCAGCATGATGACGGAAAGGGGAGAATGGATGGAAGTCACTATCATTTTTAAAATTGCGGCAGTGGGAATCCTGGTCTCAGTTCTCTGTCAGGTGCTGAAGCATAGTGGAAGAGAAGAGCAGGCATTTCTTGTAAGTCTTGCCGGGCTTTTAATGGTCTTGTTTTGGATTGTGCCATATATATATGAATTGTTCGAAAATATTCAGCAATTATTTGTATTATAAAAGCACTGGGGGCAAAAGGAATATGGACATTGTGAAAATCTCAATGCTTGGGATATGCGGCGTGATGCTTGGGTTTATTTTAAAAGGAACCAGACCGGAATATGTTTCACTTATTTCTATGGCCATTGGGCTTCTGACCCTTGGTCTGGCAGTTGGGAAAATTTCATATCTGTTTGAAACATTGGACAGGCTGAGACAGAGTCTGCCGGTAGATGGAAATTATATTGCAGCACTGGTTAAGATTATAGGCATTACTTATATCGGGCAATTTTCATCCGCCATATGCAGGGATGCCGGACATCAGGCCATCAGTGCACAGATTGATCTTTTCTGCAAACTTTCAGTTATGGTTTTGAGTATGCCGGTGCTGTTGGCAATACTGGATACGATTTCGGAGTTTCTGGTATGAAAAAAAACAAAAAGATTTTTCTGAAAGTATTTATTGCTTTTGCGTGGATACTTTTATTGCTGGCCGGTCAGACAATTGTCTGTTATGGAGGAAAATCTGATAACGAAAAAGAAAATCAGACAGACAGGGAAATATCGGACGAGCTCCTGGGTGAGATGGAATTTACGGAAATGCAGCAAATGATTGATGAACTGCTTGGAAACAAAAGTTTTTCCATAAAGGAAGCAGTCCAAAATATGATAAAAGGTGAAGAACCTGTTTCAAAAGAAGCCGTGCGGGAAGTTCTGTACAGCTTCTTTTTTTCAGGACTGGAGAATGAAAAAACTCTTTTTTTTCGACTTTTGCTTATGGTACTGCTTTCAGCAGTGCTTGCCAGCTTTGCAGATGTATTTGAAAACGGGCAGATTGGAGCTGTGAGTTTTTATGTGGTATATCTGGTACTTTTTATGATGCTGATGGAAGCTTTTTTGCGGCTGAGCAGTTCACTGACTGTGAGACTTAACTGGCTTACCGGGTTTATGAAAACTCTTGTGCCGGCGTATTTTCTGGCTGTAAGTGTATCTTCAGGAACCTCCACAGCTGCGATCTTTTATGAAGGTGTTTTATTTTTGGTATGGGCGATCCAGTGGATTCTGGTGAATCTTCTTCTGCCGGGAGTAAACCTGTGTGTGCTATTGAAAATGGTAAATTATTTATCCAGAGAAGAGATGTTAAGTAAAATGTCTGAACTGCTGGAGGTAGTGATCAGCTGGTCACTGAAAAGTCTTGTAGGAGTAGCTGTAGGACTTCAGGTAGTGAAAAATCTGGTTGCGCCTGTGATGGATTCCCTCAGGCGTTCGGCAATTGGCAAAACAGCAGGTGCGATTCCGGGAATAGGAAATGTGGTAAATGCTATTACAGAACTGGTACTGACTAGTGCAGTATTAGTAAGAAACAGCCTTGGGGCAGTAATTCTGGTGCTGCTTGCAGCTGCTGGTCTGCAGCCTGTGATTCATTATGGAAGTCTGTCCCTTTCCTATCGTTTTCTGGCTGCTTTGTCTCAGCCTGTATCAGATAAAAGAGTTGTAGGCGCGCTTGGTGCAATGGGAGAAGGGTGTGCGTTGCTGCTGAAACTATTGCTGACTGCTGAGATTTTGTGCATGCTGGCATTTCTGGTTCTCATGGCAGGAGGATAAACATGAAAGAAGAACTATATCAGTGGATCTGGAATCTGGCAGTGTTTTATATCCTTTTTACTGCGGTACTTCATTTGGTGCCAGATACGAAGTATGAGAAATATGTACGTTTTTTCATGGGACTTTTGTTAATCTTTATGATGAGTGCGCCGGTGTTTTCTCTGTTTGGAAAGGGACACGAATTTATGGAAGAGTTTCAGATTTTTTATGAAAAAGAAAATCAGAAAAAAGAACAGAAGGAAATCTATGAGCTTCAGAAATTTTATCTTCAGAAAGGGTATACCCTGGAAGTTCAGAAAAAAATTGCAGAAATTTTACAGAAGAATGGAATAGAAACAGAGAGTGTAAAAGTAAATATAGAAGGGGAGAAAATACAGGCGCAGATTACAGTTAAAGAAGAGCCTTCAGAAGAGCAGAAAGGAAGGATCGCAGATGAACTCAGGGAAGAATGCGGACTGGAAGAAAATGGATATACGATCCAGGTTTCAGAACATGAAACCAGCACAGTGGATCGTGCTGCTTTTGCTGGGGCTTCTGCTGGCAGTAGTGGCAATGCCTGTATCCGGTAACAGAACGGGAGCGGACAGTGTGACAAAAGAAACATCCCGGGCAGCGGGTACAACAGAACTGGAAGAAAAATTGCAGGAAATACTGGAGAATGTAGAAGGAGTGGGAGAGGTACAGGTATTTCTGATGACAGATGAAAAAAAAGACATACAGGGATTTGGTAATTCCGGCACACAACAGGTAACGGGTGTTCTGATCTGTGCTCAGGGGGGAGCAAATCCTATCGTGATTAAGAATATCCAGGAAGCGGTAATGGCATTATTTCAGGTAGATGCACATAAAATTAAAATAATGAAAATGAAATGAGGAGAATAAAGTGAAAAAAATCATTAAAAAAAATCAGGTGATCATCACATCTCTGGCAATTCTTATCGCAGTTGCAGGATATCTGAATTTTGCAGATGTGGATCTGGGCTTTAAAGATAAGGAAGCGAGTACGGACAGCAGCAGTATTCTGGAAGATGCAGGGTATGACCTGACGGATGAGACAGCGTTGCTGGATGAGAACAGTTCCGGAAACAGTACGGATACAGATACACCCGGAGAGGCGGTGCTGACAGGCTCTACAGGTTTTGCTGCTCAGGCAAAAGTCAGCAGGGAACAGGTGCGCTCTCAGAACAAAGCGGACCTGCAGGATATTATTAATAATTCTGAGATTGATGATGAGGAAAAACAGGAAGCCATACATACTATGGTTTCAATAACCGATCTGACGGAGAAAGAAGCGGCAGCGGAAC
Organism: uncultured Blautia sp.; assembly: GCA_934409175.1. Classification (GTDB taxonomy): domain Bacteria; phylum Bacillota; class Clostridia; order Lachnospirales; family Lachnospiraceae; genus Blautia_A. The sequence goes on along the minus strand of CAKRVX010000011.1, from coordinate 19,162 downwards.
TGCTTCTGGAGGCAAAAGGCTTTGAAAATGTTGTGGTGAATCTTACAGGAGAAACAGCAGATGTGGTGGTTCCAGAGGCTGAGCTTTCTGACGCTCAGAGAGCACAGATCGAAGACATTGTAAAAAGAAAAACCGGTATTGCGGCAGAAAATATCGTGATTACTCCTCTGAAGGAAAGTGAAACTACAACAGAAGAGGAAAGTCAGACACAGGATACGACGGCAGAGACTGAAACGGATACAGAAACAGCAGCTCAGCCATATGAGGACAGTACAGTGGATACCACAGATATTTATGACTGACATTCCCCCTTGACAGCCGGCTATTGCATATACTAGAATAGGAATGCTGTAAAAAAATAACGGACAATATTAAGAAGTGCATGAGCTGCCTTGCAGCAGAACAATTCGCAGACATAACAATAAGATAGAAAGTACAGGAGGCCGAACGTGTCTAAGTATACGAAAGAAATAGAAAAAAGAAGAACATTTGCCATTATTTCTCATCCGGATGCCGGTAAAACCACACTGACTGAGAAATTCCTGCTGTATGGCGGAGCTATCAATCTTGCCGGAAGTGTAAAAGGTAAGGCTACAGCCCGCCATGCAGTATCTGACTGGATGGAGATTGAGAAAGAGAGAGGTATTTCTGTTACCTCGTCGGTACTTCAGTTTCATTATGATGGATATTGTATTAACATTCTGGATACACCGGGACATCAGGATTTTTCTGAGGATACCTATCGTACTCTGATGGCAGCAGATTCTGCTGTCATGGTTATTGACGGATCAAAAGGTGTAGAGGCACAGACGCGAAAGCTGTTCAAAGTCTGTGTTATGCGGCATATTCCTATCTTTACTTTTATCAATAAAATGGACAGGGATGCCAATGATACTTTTGACCTTCTGGATGAAATTGAGAAAGAGCTGGGAATCGCAACCTGTCCTGTAAACTGGCCGATCGGTTCAGGTAAGAAATTCAGAGGTGTGTATGATCGAAATACGGAAAAAATCCTGACATTTTCTGATACTCAGAAAGGAACCAAGGAAGGTGTGATAGAGGAGATTCCGCTGAATGACAGCCGTGCAGATGAAGTGATGGATCCGGAACAGAAAGAGCAGCTGCTGGAAGAAATCGAACTTCTGGATGGGGCAAGTGCGGAATTTGATCAGGAACTGGTAAGCAAGGGAAAACTGACGCCTGTGTTCTTTGGATCTGCTCTGACAAACTTTGGTGTGGAGACTTTCCTGGAGCATTTCCTGAAAATGACAACATCTCCTCTTGCCAGAATGTCAGATGAAGGAATGATTGATCCAATGGATGATGATTTTTCAGCATTTGTATTTAAGATTCAGGCAAATATGAACAAGGCTCACAGAGACAGAATTGCATTTATGAGAATCTGTTCAGGTAAATTTGATGCTTCCCAGGAAGTTTATCATGTACAGGGAGATAAGAAAATGCGTCTGCTGCAGCCGCAGCAGATGATGGCAGAATCCCGTCATGTGGTAGATGAAGCTTATGCAGGAGACATCATCGGTGTCTTTGATCCGGGGATTTTTTCTATCGGAGACACTATCTGCGCGCCAGGAAGAAAATTTGCGTTTGAAGGAATTCCTACCTTTGCACCGGAACATTTTGCAAGGGTACGTCAGATTGATACTATGAAGAGAAAACAGTTTGTTAAGGGAATCAATCAGATTGCTCAGGAGGGTGCGATTCAGATATTCCAGGAATTTAACACAGGTATGGAGGAAATTATCGTAGGTGTAGTAGGTGTGCTGCAGTTCGATGTTCTGAAATATCGTCTGGAGAATGAGTATAATGTGGATATTCGTCTGGAGACACTTCCATATGAGCATATCCGCTGGATCGCAAATAAAGAAGAAGTAAATGTGGATAAGATCACAGGAACTTCTGATATGAAAAAGGTTACAGATCTTAAAGGAAACCCACTGCTTCTGTTTGTGAATGCATGGAGTGTGGGTATGACTGAAGACAGAAACCCTGGTTTAATATTAACGGAATTCAGTAAATAACCCTTTTCATTTATCTGCCGATTTGGTATAATATACAAAGATTATAGGTAAAAATAGAATTCCTTAGGAGGTTTTCCCATGGCAGAAAAGAGAACAACATATAAAATACAGGATTTAGGCGGCATTGGTGAAGTTCAGATTGCAGATGAAGTGGTTGCCATTATTGCCGGTCTTGCTGCTACGGAAGTGGATGGAGTTGCTTCCATGGCAGGAAATATAACAAATGAGCTGGTAAGCAAGCTTGGAATGAAGAATCTTTCCAAGGGAGTAAAGGTTACCGTGCTGGAAGGTGTGGTAACAGTGGATCTGAATCTGAACATTGAATACGGAAAAAACATTCTCGAAACCAGCAAGAAGGTTCAGGAAAAAGTAAAATCATCCATCGAGAATATGACAGGTCTTGAGATTGCGGATGTAAACATTCACATTGCCAGTGTAGATATGGAGAACGAAAAAGGAAAGTAACCCTTTCCTTTTTTGCGCTTGAGGAGGAATTATGCGAAGAAGAGAGCAGAGAGAACATATATTTAAGCTTCTGTTCATGACAGAATTTAATTCAGAGGAGGAGATGAGCGAACAGCTTTCTCTTTACTTTGATAATCTGGAGGAGCTTTCAGAGAAAGATCAGGAGTACATGCGTGCCAAATATAATCACGTATTGGAACATCTTGGGGAAATTGATACGATTTTAAATGAAACAAGTAAAGGATGGAAGACGAAGAGAATGAGTCGTGTGGATCTGAATGCTCTTCGTCTGGCTGTTTATGAACTGAAATTTGACGAGGATGTACCAACAGGTGTAGCTATCAATGAGGCTGTAGAACTTGCGAAGCGATTTGGTGGAGATACTTCAGGATCTTTTGTAAACGGAATCCTTGGTAAGATTGCAAACAGTGAAAGTGAAGAAAAATCAGAATGAAAAATGCATATTCTGTAGGACAGGTAAACCGATATGTAAAGAATATGTTTACCCAGGATTTTTTTCTGCAGAAAATATATGTGAAGGGAGAGGTGTCCAACTGTAAATACCATACAAGCGGACATATTTATTTCTCCCTGAAAGATGAGTCAGGAACTCTAAGTTGTGTCATGTTTGCAGGACACAGAAGAGGACTGGCTTTCTCCATGAAAGATGGAGATAAGGTCATTGTAGGCGGATCTGTGGATGTGTATGAGCGTGACGGGCGTTATCAGCTGTATGCCAGAGAAATCACTCTGGAGGGGGCCGGCGCATTATATGAACGGTATCTTGCACTGAAGCAGGAACTTGAGGAAATGGGGATGTTTGCACAGGAGTACAAGCAGCCCATGCCCAGATTTATTAAAAGGCTGGGAGTAGTAACTGCGCCTACAGGGGCAGCAGTTCAGGACATTCGAAATATTTCTCTCAGAAGAAATCCGTATCTTCAGATTATTTTATATCCGGCTCTTGTACAGGGAGCAGGGGCAGCTGAAAGTATTGTAAAAGGAATTCAGATGCTGGATGCTGCACAGGTTGACGTGATCATCGTGGGAAGAGGCGGCGGTTCCATTGAGGATCTGTGGGCATTTAATGAAGAAATTGTAGCGAGGGCCATTTTTGAGTGTCAAACTCCTGTGATCTCAGCAGTGGGACATGAAACAGATTTTACAATTGCTGATTTTGTAGCGGATTTAAGAGCGCCTACACCATCTGCAGCAGCTGAGCTGGCAGTGGATGACTACAGAAGCGTGGTAGAATCCGTTTTTCTATACAGGCAGAGATTTTATCGTGCCATGAGCAGTAAGCTGGAAGCTGGCAGAAACATACTGGAACAGCTGCAGATGCAGCTGAGATATCTGAGCCCCCAGAGCAGACTGCGGGAACAGAGACAGCATCTGGCTGATCTGGAGAATGTTGTCAGGGGTGCAATGGATACAAAATTAAAAGAGAGCAGACATGAACTGGAACTTTATCTGGAACGTTTCAGCGGACTGTCTCCTTTGAAAAAGCTGAATCAGGGATTTTCCTATGTAGCGGATTCAGATAAAAAAACACTGACAAGTGTAAAACAGGTAAAAGATGGGGATACCATATATGTATCCGTAACCGATGGAACCATAGAAGCACAGGTATGCAGCATAAAAAAGGAGGAAAGAATCCATGGCGAAGGAGAAAAACAGTGCTGAGACAATTCAGGAAGGGACTTTGGAAGAAGTTTTTGGTAAACTGGATATACTGGCGCAGAAGCTGGAAGATAAGGATACTTCACTGGAGGATTCTTTCAACCTTTATAAACAGGGGATGGAACTTCTGAAATTCTGCAGCGAAAAGCTGGATACTGTGGAAAAGAAAATGTTGCAGATGAATGAGGATGGGACGTTCAGTGAATTTTCAAGATGAATTAAAAAAAAGAACAGATGAAATAGAGCAAAGAATCAGAGGATTTCTTCCTGAAGAAGAGGGTTTTGCAAAGACCATGGCTCAGGCTATGAATTACAGTATGCTTGCAGGCGGTAAACGTCTTCGACCGCTTTTGATGCAGGAATCGTACAGATTGTTTGGCGGTGAAGAGACTGTAATTGAACCTTTTATGGCAGGAATGGAGATGATCCATACCCACTCCCTGATTCACGATGATTTGCCGGCATTAGACAATGATGATTACAGAAGAGGCAGACTGACTACTCATAAGGTCTATGGGGAAGCAATGGGTGTGTTAAGCGGCGTTGCTCTTTTAAATTATGCATATGAAACCATGCTACATGCATTTGCGCAGACCAGGTATCCGGAAAGGGTGATCTGCAGCCTGTCTGTCATGGCAGAAAAGACAGGAATTCATGGAATGCTGGGCGGCCAGAGTGTAGATGTGGAAAATGACGGAAAACCGCTGAAAAAAGAGATGCTGGATTATATTTACAAAAATAAAACGTCCGCTCTGATTGAGGCAGCTATGATGACAGGGGCAATTCTGGCAGGAGCTGATGAAGAGTCTGTAGCTGTAACAGAGAAAGCAGCGGGTAAGATCGGACTTGCCTTTCAGATACAGGATGATATTCTGGATGTAACAAGTACGGATGAAGAACTGGGTAAACCGGTCCACAGTGACGAAAAGAATAATAAGGTTACTTATGTAACTCTTTTTGGTATAGAAGAGGCATCAAGACAGGTGAAAATACTTTCTGAAGATGCTGTCAGCCTTTTGAAAGGACTGAATAAAAATAATGAATTTCTCTATTTACTGGTAGAGAAGCTGATAAATCGCAGAAAATAAAGGAAGGATACAAATGATTCTGGAAAAAATCAAAAAGCCCAATGATATTCATAATATACCATTGGCAGATTTCGGGTTGCTTGCAGAAGAGATCAGAGAATTTCTGATTGAGTCTGTGAGCCGTACAGGAGGGCATCTGGCTTCCAACCTTGGAGTGGTGGAACTGACTCTCGCTTTGCATAATGTGCTGAATTTTCCGGAAGACAAACTGATCTGGGATGTTGGACATCAGGCATATGTCCATAAGATTCTGACCGGAAGGAAAGATGAATTTGAAACGCTGCGTCAGGAGGGCGGACTGAGCGGATTTCCCAAGAGATGTGAGAGTGACTGTGACTCTTTTGATGCGGGACACAGTTCCAATTCCATTTCAGCAGGACTTGGATATGTCCGCGCCAGAGATATTCTTGGACAGAAGCATCATGTAGTGTCTGTCATAGGAGATGGTGCCCTGACTGGCGGCATGGCATATGAGGCGCTGAATAATGCGGCGGAGCTTAAAACTAATTTTATTATCATTATCAATGATAACAATATGTCTATTTCCAGAAATGTAGGGGGAATGTCCACGTACTTAAGTGCTCTGAGAACTGCAGAAGCTTATACAGGTATGAAAATGGAAGTAACAAAAGCTTTGAAAAAGGTTCCTAAAGTTGGAACCGCCATGGTAGATACCATGCGCAGGACAAAGAGCAGCATTAAACAGCTGATTATCCCCGGAATGCTTTTTGAAAATATGGGTCTGACCTATCTTGGACCAGTAGACGGACATAATATGAGTCAGATGATGAAACTCTTTAATGAGGCCAAAAGAGTGGAAGGCCCGGTAGTTGTTCATGTACTTACAAAAAAGGGTAAAGGCTATGGTCCGGCAAGTGCACATCCGGATCGTTTTCATGGAACAGGACCTTTTGATATAAGAACAGGGAAAGTTTTGAAAAAGAAAAAATGTCCAGGATATACGGATATTTTTTCAAGAAAGCTGGTATCTTTGGGTGAAAAAAATAAAAAGCTGGCGGCGATTACTGCAGCTATGCCGGATGGAACAGGATTGGTGGAATTTTCCAGAAAATTTCCGGAACGATTTTTTGATGTGGGAATTGCAGAAGAGCATGCGGTAAGTTTTGCAGCCGGACTGGCACTTGGGGGGCTGATTCCTGTAGTGGCAATCTATTCTTCTTTCCTGCAGAGGGCAGTGGATCAGATGCTTCATGATGTGTGTATGCAGAAACTTCACGTGATATTTGCTATAGACCGTGCAGGTCTGGTAGGCGCGGACGGAGAGACTCATCAGGGATGTTTTGATCTGTCCTATCTTTCTATGATGCCCAATATGACTGTACTTGCCCCGAAAAATGATAGAGAACTGGAAGATATGCTGGAGTTTGCTGTTTCCTGGGATGGGCCGGTCGCAATCCGTTATCCAAGAGGAGACGCATATCAGGGTCTGCAGGAACATCATGAATCTTTAGAATATGGAAAAAGTGAAGTACTTGACAGAGGAAAAGAAATTGCAGTTCTCGGAGTGGGCAGTATGCTTCATTCCTGTGAGGAAGTCTGCAGAGGACTGAGAGAAGACGGATATGATCCTACTTTGGTAAATGTCAGATTTGTGAAGCCGTTGGATGTAGAACTTCTGGATGAACTGGCAAAAAATCACAGACTTTTTGTTACTGTTGAGGAGAATGTAAAAAGTGGTGGATACGGAGAACATATCGCAGCCTATATGGAGGCCTGTCATCCTGAGGCAAGTGTTCTGACTGCTACTGTGTGGGACCAGTTTGTACCACAGGGAAATGTGGAATGCCTGCGGGCAAAGATTGGTCTTGGTGTGGAGGATATCCGACAGGCAATAGAGAACAGTGAGGTTTTGAGAAAAAAATGAAAAAAAGATTGGACATGCTGATGATGGAACGTGCACTGGCACCTTCACGTGAGAAGGCAAAGGCATATATCATGGCAGGAGATGTATACGTGGATGGTCAGAAAGAGGACAAGGCAGGAACCATGTTCCCGGAGACTGTAAAAATAGAAGTAAGAGGAAATACTCTTCCCTATGTAAGCAGAGGCGGACTGAAACTTGAAAAAGCAATGAAAAATTTTGATGTGACTTTAAAAGACAAAGTCTGCATGGATGTAGGTGCTTCTACTGGCGGGTTTACAGACTGTATGCTGCAGAACGGAGCGGTAAAAGTGTATTCCATTGATGTGGGATATGGACAGCTTGACTGGAAGCTTCGCAATGATCCGCGAGTTATATGTATGGAGAAAACAAATATCCGCTATGTGGTACCTGGAAATCTGGAAGGTCCGGCAGATTTTTCATCTATTGATGTTTCTTTTATTTCTCTTACAAAAGTGCTTTTGCCTGTAAGAAACCTTCTTACAGATGAGGGAGAGATCGTATGCTTGATCAAACCACAGTTTGAGGCAGGAAGAGAAAAGGTTGGAAAGAAAGGTGTGGTTCGTGATCCGGCGGTACATCAGGAAGTGATCGAAAAAGTAAGAGACTATGCTATGAGTATATTCATGGAGCCATGTCATCTCTCTTTTTCACCGATTAAAGGGCCGGAAGGGAATATTGAATATCTTCTTCATTTAAAGAAACATCCGGAAGGAAGTCAGGTATCTGACAGTCTGCAGGTGTCTGTACAGGAAGTAGTTGCACAGGCACATGGTCAGCTGGATAAATAAGTCTTTAGGAACGGGCAGATATGGACAGGTTTTATATTATTACAAACATCGATAAAGATCCCGGCCTTGAAATAACGGGAAGAATCGTTGAATATTTAAAAGAACATAAAAAAAGCTGTGAAATACAGCAGGCATCCAGAAAGCATGAGGGTGAGTATCATTATACAGATCCATCCAGAATCCCGGAAGGAGTTCAGTGCATCATTGTACTTGGAGGAGATGGAACTCTGCTTCAGGCAGCCAGAGATGTGGTGCATAGAGACATTCCTTTGTTGGGAATCAATCTGGGACAGCTGGGATTTCTGGCGGAAGTGGATCAACAGTCTCTTTACAGCGCACTGGATCAGCTTATGTCAGATGACTATGAGGTGGAAGAGCGGATGATGCTGGAGGGCTGTGTATACCGTGGCAATGAACTGATCGGCAGAGATATTGCATTGAATGATATTGTGATTGGCAGAGATGGACATCTGAGAGTTGTTCGTTTTAAAAATTATGTTAATGATGTTTATCTTAATTCCTACAATGCGGATGGAATCATTATTTCCACACCTACAGGTTCAACAGGGTACAGCCTGTCAGCAGGAGGCCCAATCGTATCGCCAAATGCAGCTATGACTATTATGACGCCCATTGCTCCTCATACGCTGAATACCAGAAGCATTATTTTTCCGGCTGGGGATGTGATCACTGTGGAACTTGGTAAGGGAAGACATTGTGACTGTGAGAAAGGCCTTGCTTCTTTTGATGGGGCAGCATCCATAAGTATGATCACAGGAGACTGTATTGTGATTCGTCAGGCTGAGGTAAAGACCAGAATCCTGAAGCTGAACCATTTAAGCTTCGTGGAAGTTCTTCGACGGAAAATGAGGGACAGTTAAGGAGGAAGCGGAATGAAGGTTGCAAGACATGAAAAAATCATAGAACTGATTCATCAATATGATATAGATACCCAGGAAGAACTGGCATCCAGATTGAATGAGGCCGGATTTAAGGTGACCCAGGCGACAGTTTCCAGGGATATCCGTGCCCTGAAATTAACCAAAGTAGCGGGAAAAGACGGAAAATCCCGCTATGCAATCATTAATAATGAGTCCGGCGGTCTGGGAGCAAAATATACAAGAGTGCTGGAAGACGCACTTTTATCCATTGATGTTGGACAGAATATTATTGTGATCAAAACAGTTTCAGGGATGGCAATGGGTGTGGCTACAGTTCTGGATGCACTGAAATGGCCTGAAATACTGGGGTGCATTGCAGGTGATGATACGATCATGTGCGCTGCGAAAAACACAGATATGGCACTTGGAGCAGCAGAAAAACTGAGAAGTTTCGTAAAACTGAATCAATAAAATAGAACATAAAAAATATAGCATAAGGCCCCGTATGAAAGACGGGGCCATTCGTATCAGGAGGAAAGAAATGTTAGCGCATCTTCACGTAAAAAATCTTGCACTGATAGAAGAAATCGAGGTGGAATTCGGACCTGGGCTTAATATCCTTACAGGTGAGACAGGTGCCGGCAAATCTATCTTGCTCGGGTCTATGCAACTGATACTGGGGGCCAAGATTTCCAGAAACATAATAAGAGAAAATGCATCCTATGCTCTGGTAGAGTTGCTTTTTCAGGTGGAGAACGAGAAAGCAAGGGAAGCACTGAATGCCATGGATATTTATCCGGAGGACGGCCAGGTACTGTTGTCCAGAAAGATCATGGATGGAAGAAGCATTAATAAGATCAACGGAGAGACCAGTACCGTAAGTCAGATGAAAGCCGCCGCTGCCTGTCTGCTTGATATTCATGGACAGCATGAACATCAGTCATTGTTGTATCCGGATAAGCAGCTTGCCATTTTGGACGCATATGGAAGAGAGAGAATTCTCCCTGCGAAGGAAAAAGTATATCAGGCGTATAAAGAGTACAGTATCTGTAAAAATGAACTGGATTCTATGGATATGAATGAGGAACAGAGAAACAGAGAAGCTGCTTTTCTGGAATTTGAGATTAAAGAGATAGAGAAAGCGTCTCTGAAACCAGGAGAAGATGAAGAACTGGAACGTCGATACCGGAAAATGAACAATGCCAAACAACTGGTAGATTCCCTGCAGCTGGTACATAAACTTACAGGTTATGAAACTACAGAAGGTGCGGGGGAAATAGTTGGAGAAGCTATGAAAGAACTTTCCCATGTGATACAGTTTGACGAGGAACTTGCCCCGTTAGAGGAGACGCTGATTTCTGTAGATGGTCTGCTCAATGATTTTAACAGGGAACTTTCTGCCTATCTGGAGGATCTGACATTTGATGAAGGTGAATTTTATGAGATTGAGAGAAGACTGGATCTGATCAATGGTCTGAAAGCGAAATATGGTCGCACTCTGGAAGAAATTGCTGTTTACTGCAGCCAGCAGAAAGAAAAACTGGAAAAATTACGAAGGTTTGAAGAAAATTTACAGGAGATGAAGGAACAGCTCTCAAAGCTGGAGAAAATTCTTTCTGAAAATTCGAATGAACTTTCCTTAATCCGCAAAGAATATAGCAGTCAGCTTGAAGAGAAAGTGATTCAGGGTCTGAAAGATCTGAATTTTCTGGATGTAAATTTTGCTATAGATTTCCAGAAAAAGAAAAATTATACAGATAATGGCTTTGATGATGTGTGTTATATGATTTCCACTAATCCAGGAGAGAGCTTAAAACCTCTTGGACAGATTGTATCCGGCGGTGAACTTTCCAGGATTATGCTGGCATTGAAAGCAATTCTTGCGGACAGAGACCAGATCGAGACGTTGATTTTCGATGAAATCGACACAGGTATCAGTGGAAGAACAGCACAGAAGGTATCTGAAAAGATGGCTGTGATCGGAAAACATCATCAGGTATTGTGTATTACTCATCTGCCACAGATTGCAGCTATGGCAGACAGTCATTTTGAAATTGAAAAACATTTAAAAGGTACAGAAACAATTACACAGATTCATGTACTGTCAAAAGAAGATTCCATTCGTGAACTGGCAAGACTTCTCAGCGGTACAGAGATTACACAGACTGTACTGGAAAATGCCAGAGAAATGAAAGAATTGGCACAGGAACAAAAAAATACAAGACTGAAATAAAATATTTGACCGCATACTAAGAGAGGATCATCTGAAAAAGAGGATCTTCTCTTTTAGTTTTATATGATAAAAATTTTTACCTGATTTTACTTGAAAGGATGTGCAGAAATGAACAGAAGAAAAAAATACAGGTTGTTTCTAATGTGTTTTCTGGTACTTGATCTCCTTGCAATGGCATTTCTGGGATATCAGTACCTGAATCGAAAAATACCGGATGAAATCCAGATTTCAAGACAAAAGAATACAGATATTTCAAAGCTTCTTTCCGCTCCTTTTGTAACTTTTGAAGAAGCTGTGCCTGTTTCCGGTGACGGAGGCTATGTATTGTCCTGCAAGCTTCTGGGTTATCTGCCGTTTAAAGAAGTGAAGGTAACTCCGGTGGATGACAGAGAAATTTATGTCAGCGGAAGTAATATTGGAATCTATATGGAAACAAATGGGGTACTGGTTATTGATACAGGAGAAATCCAGGATGAAAATGGTGAAACGAAAAGTCCTTCCGGGAACAGTATTCAACCAGGGGATTATATCGTGGCATTTAATGAACAAAAAGTTACAGATAAAAAAGAACTGATCAGTGATCTTACCTGTCTTCAGGAAGATGTAGTTGTTCTTAAAGTAAACAGGCAGGGTGAAACCATCCCGGTTTCTGTCAAACCTGTCAAAGATGTAAAAGGAGACTATAAACTGGGATTGTGGGTGAGAGATGATACACAGGGAATCGGAACTCTCACATACGTAGAAGCAGATGGAAATTATGGGGCCCTGGGACATGGAATCAGTGATATTGATACTGACGAACTTCTGGATATATCAGGAGGAACGTTGTACAAGGCGCAGGTCCTGGCAGTGAACAAAGGGAGCAAAGGTAATCCGGGAGAACTGGCGGGGCTTATTCGTTACGAAGACAAAAACATTCTGGGAAATATTACGGAAAATACCCAAAATGGAATTTATGGAAAGTTTTATAAAGGAATGGAAGAAGGAATTGTATTAAAAAAAATGCCCGTAGCACATAAGCAGGAAGTGCAGACAGGCGATGCTACGATTTTGACCTGTGTAGACGGACAGGTAAGGGAATATGAGGCACAGATCAAACGGATTGATATGAATCATGAAGATACGAATAAAAGTTTTGTTATCCAGGTGACAGATGAACAGCTTCTGAATCTTACTGGTGGTGTAGTTCAGGGAATGTCAGGTTCGCCAATTCTGCAGAACGGTAAAGTTGTAGGAGCGGTTACCCATGTGTTTGTGCAGGATTCCACCAGTGGATATGGGATTTTTATTGAAAATATGTTGAAACATGATGCTGGGTGTGAACAGTAACCAGAAAGTGTTGATAAAATTTTGTAAAAATGAAACATTTACAGGAATACATGTGCGTGATAAAATAATAAAAAAGGATAAAAGCATCCATACTGTTAAAAAACAGAGAAAAGAGAAAATGGTGAAAAAGAAAATATAAAACAGAAAAATAAGGGATTTACCCTGATAGAACTGGTGATTGTAGTTGCAATTCTGGCAATTCTGGTAGGACTCCTTGCGCCTCAATATACGAAGTATGTGGAGAAAAGCAGGAAAGCTGCTGATGCCAGCAATATGGATGAAGTTGTGAAAGCAATTGAGATGTACGCAATTGACGGGTCAGATCATCTGACAAAAAATGGTATACATTTCAGATTGGAATTAAAAAAATGGAACTGATAAAACAGTCCTGAATGAAGAAAAGATAGATAATTCTGAAGTTGATCAGGGTTTACGGGATGAATTGGATAAGGCAGTGCCAAATTGGGAAAGTCTGACTGTAAAATCAAAAAAATGGGGCGAAGATGGATCCGCAACTTCAATAAGCGCAACTTTAACAGTTGAATCTGACGGTGGAATTTCCGTATCTTATGCCCCGAAGAAATTTGCTGAATATATGGGAAGAAACAGTATCAAAAGCGAATAGAGAATACACAAAAAGGTGTTGCCGTATGCAGCATCTTTTTTAGCAGGGTCCATTGAGTTACAAAAAAATTTGACTTTCCTAACCCTGTGTGCTACGATAATTAATATTAATGGACATTTTATTGCATACGATATGGCAAAACAATCGAAAGGTTGCGACGCAAAGCTACAGGGTCTGTAAAATGACAGCCAGCTACAAGTGGTTAATCAGAAGTATTGTTATTGTTGTAACAATACTTTTTTTCGTATAAAAAAGTTTTAGAGGAAAGACTGTAAGATTGATTAACAGAGTTTTTCGGAAACGGTGTGACATGCCCGATATGTTGGAAGCTGCGAAAATGCCGACCGTGAGTTGAAACAAAAGATAGGGGATGAAAATAGTAATATGACAATGCAGGAAGCACAGGAAATCATGAAATATATGAAAACGGTATTTGACGTTGTGCGAATTCTGAGTGAAGATACTTTAAGAAAAATCAACTATGGAGATTACACATCCTGTGAACCAAAGGAACCCTGTCAGTGCTTTGATTTCTGGAAAAAGAGCAGTCCCTGTGAAAACTGTGTATCCATACGGGCACTCGAAGAAAAAGGCAAAAAAGTCAAAATGGAATTTATAGGAGCTGCGCTTTATCAGGTGATTGCTAAATATATGGAAATCGATGGTAAAGGTTATGTGATGGAAATGATTAACTGCCTGGATGAAGAACTGATTCTTGATCCTCAAGGGAGAAACCGTCTCCTGAAAAAAATCAGCGGATATCAGGATGTTTTATATACAGATGCGCTGACAGGTGCTTCCAACCGGCATTTTTATGAAACTGTGATTAAGAATATGAAAACTCCTGCGGGAGTGGCAATGATCGATCTTGATGATTTTAAATTATATAATGATACATTTGGACATAAAGTGGGAGATCTTGTACTGAAAACAGTAGCTGATGTGATGAGAGACTGCATTCGCAAAACAGATATCCTGATCCGATATGGAGGGGATGAATTTATTCTGATCATGTCGGATATCACGCCGGAAATTTTCACACAAAAGCTAAAAAATATCCGCAGAAAGATACAGGAGGTAAAAGTACCCGGATATTCAAGACTTCGGATGTCCGTAAGTGTAGGCGGTGTTATGTCCGGGGGAGATACTGTGGAAGAAGCTATCAGTCGTGCGGATCAGTTTATGTATATGGCGAAGCGCAAGAAAAATATGGTTATTACGGAAGAAAACAATTCTTTCAGGGATACAGAAGGAAGGAAAGAGAAATTTTTCGAAGATTTCAGACCTAGAATTCTGATCATTGATGATTCAGAGATGAACAGAGAGATTCTGACACAAGTTCTGGGCAATGAATTTGCTATTCTTGAAGCATCTAATGGGGAGGAAGGACTGAAATATCTGGAACGATATGAAAATGATATCTCGCTGGTACTTCTGGATATTGTAATGCCTGTGATGGACGGATTTGAAGTTCTGAAAGTTATGGCTGAAAGAAATTGTCTGGATAACATTCCGGTAATCATGATATCCAGTGAAGAATCCGATATATATGTAAAGAAAGCATATGATATGGGAGCAACAGATTATATTAATCGTCCGTTTGATGCGCAGGTAGTATACAGGAGAGTATTTAATACCATAAAATTATATGCGAAACAGAGAAGATTAATCGCACTTGTGACAGATCAGATAAAAAGTGAATTGAAAAAGTAATGAAAAGTGCGATTGCTGTCCTGTCATATATATATTTGACGAAAATGGAAAATAAAAGGAAAATAAATGCCAAACTCATCGATGGAAAATGGGTCTGACCTCCCTGATTCGGCTTGATTTCTCCCTTATCGTTCTACTATAATATGTGATGTGCCAAAAAAACAGGAACATAAACATATAGGATTTAGAGCAGGGAGGAGGCTGGCCTCATGGAAAAATTAAATGTGGCAGTTGCGGACGATAATGAGAGAATGGTGGAAGTACTGGGACAGATCATTGAGGAAGATAAAGATCTGGAGTTAGTTGGAAAAGCCCATAATGGAGAAGAAATCTGTAATATTATACGTGAAAAAGAACCGGACGTTGTGGTATTGGATATTATTATGCCGAAAATGGATGGACTGGCTGTGATGGAACATTTTGTACATGACAGTAACCTGAAGAAAATACCGGCGTTTATTGTTGTATCAGCAGTAGGAAAAGAGAAAATCACAGAAGATGCATTTAATCTTGGAGCGGATTATTATGTGCTGAAACCTTTTGACAACAGAATGCTTCTGAACCGGATCAAGCATGTCAGAAGTATAGGAGAAAGAAAAATCAGACAGATAAACAGACAGCCAGAGACAAAAGAAGAAAATATTATGACCAGAGGAAATCTGGAGACAGATGTAACAAATATTATCCATGAAATAGGAGTTCCGGCTCATATTAAGGGATATCAGTATCTCAGGGATGCTATTATTCTGTCTGTCAATGACATGGAAATGCTTAATTCAATTACAAAAATACTGTATCCGACTATTGCCAAACGTCATCAGACGACTTCAAGCAGAGTGGAGAGGGCAATTCGTCATGCGATAGAAGTTGCATGGAGCAGGGGAAAAATGGATACTATAGATGAGCTTTTTGGATATACGGTAAGTACAGGAAAAGGTAAGCCTACAAATTCTGAATTTATAGCTCTGATCGCTGATAAAATCAGACTGGAATATAAAAATCGCTCTTTCCAATAGTCGATTTTTGGAGTATAATTGTAAAATAAAGGCTACCAAGGAGGGGTTTACGCATGAAAAACATATTATTTGCAACATCTGAAGCGGTTCCATTTATCAAGACAGGAGGACTGGCAGATGTAGCAGGCGCCTTGCCGAAGTATTTTGATAAAAGATATTTTGATATTCGTGTGATCTTGCCGAAATATGCCTGTATGAAGCAGGAATGGAAAGATAAAATGGAATATGTCACACATTTCTACATGGATCTTGGATACAAAAACTGCTATGTGGGAATCATGCATATGGAGTACGAGGGAATACAGTTTTATTTTATTGATAATGAGTATTATTTCAGTGGTCCGAAACCATATGACAGTGCTCCATGGGACCTGGAAAAATTCGCATTTTTCTCGAAGGCTGTACTATCGGTACTTCCTGTGATCGGTTTCAGACCGGACATCATTCATTGTCATGACTGGCAGACAGGACTTGTTCCGGTATATCTGCATGATAGCTTCCAGCAAAATGAATTTTTCTGGAATATCAAGACTATTATGACTATACATAATCTGAAATTCCAGGGAGTCTGGGATGTAAAGACAGTAAAGGATATTACAGGTCTTTCTGATTATTATTTTACGGCGGATAAGCTGGAAGCCTATAAAGATGCTAATTTCCTGAAGGGCGGTATTGTATTTGCAGATGCGGTGACAACTGTCAGCAATACTTATGCAGAGGAAATTAAGACGCCGTTTTACGGTGAACGCCTTGATGGTCTGATGTGTGCTCGTGCGAACAGCCTGAGAGGAATCGTTAATGGTATTGATTATGGTATTTTCAATCCTGAAACAGATCCATGTATAACAAAGAATTATAATGCGACAACTTTCCGTAAGGAAAAAGTAAAAAATAAAATTCAGCTCCAGAAAGATCTGGGACTGGAAGAAAATCCAAAAGCGATGATGATTGGAATTGTTTCACGCCTGACAGATCAGAAGGGATTTGATCTGATCGCATATGTGATGGACGAGCTTTGTCAGGATGCTGTACAGATTGTGGCACTGGGAACAGGTGATGAGCGTTATGAGAATATGTTCCGTCATTTTGACTGGAAATATCATGGAAAAGTATCAGCGCAGATTTATTATGATGAGGCCATGTCTCATCGTATATATGCCGCATCAGATGCATTTCTTATGCCGTCCCTGTTTGAACCTTGTGGATTGAGTCAGCTGATCAGTCTTCGCTACGGAACACTTCCTATTGTGCGTGAAACAGGTGGTCTGAAAGATACAGTGGAACCGTTTAATGAGTATGAAGGAACTGGCACAGGATTTTCATTCCGTAACTATAATGCACATGAAATGCTGAATACAGTACGCAATGCAGAGAGAATTTTTTATGATAAAAAGCGTGAATGGAATAAGATGGTTGATCGTGCAATGGCAACTGATTATTCATGGAATAATTCTGCACGTCAGTATGAGGAAATGTATAACTGGCTGATCGGTGACAAACCAGAATAAGCAGATATATCAAGTTATTTACAAAAGAACGGGAAAAGCGTAACTGTTGTTATGTTTCCCGTTCTTTTTGCATCGCAGGAAATTATTTTGTAATGTGCCTGTGATATAAAATGGTTTTATGGATTTGACATAAATATTTTCGGAAAGGCTTGACATCCGGGAAAAAGTATACTACTATATTATCAGAAAACACGAACATAGGTTCGGAATATATGCAAGGAGATTAATATAGATGATAAGTGAAGAAAAGCAGAAAGCATTAGAGGCTGCCCTGGGTCAGATCGAGAAGCACTATGGTAAGGGATCTGTTATGAAACTGGGGGAATCCGGTGCGAATATGCAGGTGGAGACAGTACCTACAGGTTCATTGAGTCTTGATATTGCTCTTGGAGTCGGGGGAGTTCCCAAGGGACGTATCATAGAGATTTACGGACCAGAATCAAGTGGTAAAACAACAGTCGCCCTTCATATGGTGGCTGAAGTTCAGAAGAGAGGCGGAATTGCGGGATTTATTGATGCAGAGCATGCACTTGATCCTGTATATGCCAGAAATATAGGTGTAGATATCGACAATTTATATATTTCGCAGCCGGATAATGGAGAACAGGCACTGGAGATCACTGAGACTATGGTACGCTCCGGTGCAGTAGACATAGTGATTGTTGACTCTGTTGCTGCTCTGGTACCGAAGGCGGAGATTGATGGCGATATGGGAGACAGTCATGTAGGTCTTCAGGCTCGCCTGATGTCTCAGGCTCTTCGTAAGCTGACTGCGGTGATCAGTAAATCAAATTGTGTGGTGATTTTTATCAATCAGCTTCGTGAGAAGGTTGGTGTTATGTTTGGAAATCCGGAGACTACCACAGGCGGACGTGCCCTGAAATTTTATTCTTCCATAAGAATGGATGTTCGTAGAGTTGAGACGCTTAAGCAGGGTGGGGAGATGGTAGGAAACCATACCAGAATTAAAGTTGTAAAGAATAAGGTTGCACCACCGTTTAAGCAGGCGGAATTTGATATTATGTTTGGCACGGGAATTTCCAAAGAGGGAGATATTCTGGATCTGGCAGCAGACTGTGGAATAGTAAATAAGAGTGGTGCATGGTATGCATATAACGGAGATAAGATTGGCCAGGGCCGAGAAAATGCAAAATTATTTCTTAAGGAACATACAGACATTTGTGATGAAATTGAGAAGAAAGTAAGAATTCATTATCATCTTCTGCCGGATGAAGAATCAGTAAATTCTGGAGATGAAGAATCAGCAGATGTAGAATCAGACGCAGAAAATGCAGAGGATTAATCATGCAGCTTTTGGCAGAAGAGCATAAAAATGCAGCACGAAAAGCAATGAAGCTGTTGGAGCATATGGATCGTACAGAGAAGGGATTAAGGGAAAGACTGCGTCAGGCAGGTTTTGGACAGGAAGCTATAGATGCAGCGATAGCTTATGTAGAATCCTATGGTTACATAGATGATTATCGTTATGCCAGAACCTATATTGCATACAGGATGGACATAAAGAGCCGTCAGAAACTAATGCAGGAGCTGGCTACTAAAGGGGTGGGAAAAGCTACTGCTGCGGCAGCATGGGAGGCAGAAGCATCACTCCATATGCCAGATGAAAGGGAAATTCTGCGATGTACTGTGGAGAAAAAATATGCTCCAGGGTCTGAACTTGATGAGAAAGAAATGCGTCGCCTATACGGATATCTTGGCAGGCGGGGATTTCAGTTTTCGGATATTTCAGGTGTTCTTGAAGAGATGAAGATACAGGTTACAGCATACAACAATACCGAAAAATATTGAAACATTTCCCTAGAAAAACTTGACATAAGTATCAAAAAAAGATAAACTTGTATTGTTGTATTTGTACAATGAAAACTAAATA
>CAKRVX010000010.1 GCA_934409175.1 uncultured Blautia sp. | reverse complement strand
AACAGAATTCTTCAGAAGGGGGAGTGCGTGATCCGCAACTCCTTCTGGAACAGATATATTGATCTGGTGAAAAACAGTGTAATCCCATATCAGTGGGATATCCTCAATGACAGAAGAGAAGATGCAGAACCAAGTCACGCCATTGACAATCTGCGTATTGCAGCAGGAGAAATGGAAGGGCATTTTTACGGACAGGTTTTTCAGGACAGCGATGTATATAAATGGCTGGAGGCAGTTGGTAATATCCTGATGCTGGAAAGAGATGAAGAACTTGAAAAACAGGCAGATTCTGTCATTGATCTGATCGCAAAAGCACAGGAAGAAGACGGATATCTGGATACATATTTCTCCATCGAGGAACCGGATAAAAAATGGACAGACGTACTGGAGTGCCATGAATTATACTGTGCAGGCCATTTCATTGAGAGCGCAGTAGCTTATTATAGAGCAACCGGAAAAGAAAAGATCATTCAGGTAGCATATAAACTGGCTGATTATCTGGATACTATTTTCGGACCGGAGGAAGGAAAACTTCATGGTTATCCGGGACATCAGGAAATTGAGATCGCGCTGATCAAACTCTATGATCTTTCCGGAAATGAGAAGTATCTGAAACTTGCCGGATACTTTATCAATACCAGAGGAACCAACCGTTTCTTTGAGGATGAATTTGAGAAAAGAGATCATATCAGTTTCTGGGCGAAAGCAAGAACAGAGGAACCAAATCAATATTATAATCAGTATCCATACAGTTATTACAACCAGTTCCAGAGTCCTGTAAGAGAGCAGAAAAAAGCAGTGGGACATGCGGTGCGTGGTGTATATATGTATACTGCAATGGCCGATCTGGCGGCGAAAACAGGAGATAAAGAACTGTTCAAAGCATGCCGTACAATCTGGGATGATATCGTAAACTGTCAGATGTATATCACAGGTGGAATCGGATCTACCAATTCCGGTGAGGCATTTACGAAAGATTATGATCTTCCGAATGATACAAATTATTCAGAAACCTGCGCGTCTATTGGTCTGATCTTTTTTGCCCAGCGTATGCTGATGACAGAGACAGATTCCACTTACGGGGATGTAATTGAGCAGGCACTTTATAATACAGTACTTGGTGGAATGAATTATGAAGGAAACAGATTCTTCTATGTAAATCCTCTGGAATCTGTGCCGGAAGTATGCTATGACAACACACAGCGCCACCATGTAAAACCGGAAAGACAGAAATGGTTTGCGTGTGCATGCTGTCCTCCGAACATTGCCAGACTGATTGGTGGACTGTGGGATTATGTTTACACAGCAGCCAGAGATACAGTGAATGTACATCTGTATATTGCAGGTGATGCGAAAGTGCAGGTGGGAGATAGTGTACTGAATATTACTCAGACGACTTCTTATCCTGAGAATGGTAAGATCCATTTTACAGTTCAGGCAGATACAGAACGTGAGATTACACTGGCACTGAGAATTCCAGGATGGGCAGAACATTATGCAATGCATCTGAATGGACAGGAGATTGTACCGGATAAAGTAGAGAAAGGCTACGCATACATTACACGCCAGTGGGCAGAAGCCGCAGAGCTGGAAGTAGAATTTGAGATGCAGCCGCGTTTCATGTGCGCAAACAGAAAGATCCACTACGATCTGGGACGTACAGCCATTATGAGAGGACCTGTGGTTTACTGTCTGGAAGAAGTGGATAACGGTAAGTATCTGGGTGAGCTCTCTGTGGACACACAGGCAGCTATTACAGAAGAAAAGAAACCGGAATTCGGTGGATTTGTGGCACTGAAAACACAGGGAAGCCGTATCTATGTACCGGAGACTGACCAGCTTTATATGAACTATAATGCAAAAAGAGAAAAAACAGAACTGACTGCAGTTCCATATTATCTCTGGAATAACAGAGGGTTGGGAGAAATGCAGGTTTGGATAAAGGCTGAATAATGAACGGCTGTACTTTATAGAATTTTTAGATTTTCGACAAAAAATAGGACTGGACAAATCATTTGTCCGGTCCTATAATAATATTCACCAGAGATCTTCTGGTAATTCAATCCCGCCAGCTCGGCGGTAAATTCCACTTTATTTTTTTGAAACACATAAAAGAGAATATGGAGGTGATGCGTATGTATTTTTTCACCTTTTTCCTGTAATGATCGCATGGACTGCTATGATCATGGATTTGAGAACTGCCCGAATTGATAACGGCTGGATCTTGTTTTGTATGGCTGTGGGATCTATCTGCTGTATAATGGAAAAAGGCATTGCCGGAATGGTTTTATATGTTGCAGGAAGCAGTATACCATTGTTTCTGATTATTCTATTCGCATTTGGTATGCTGGGAGCAGGAGATATTAAACTTTTCTGTGCATTAGGAGGTGTGTTAGGCACCGTCGGTATTCTGAAATGTATTCTGGTCTCATTTGTTCTTGGAGCCTGCATTTCAGCAGCAATCTTAATGTTCAACCGCAATTTCTGCGAAAGAATTCACTATTTTATTTACTATATGGGGCAGACTGTACGGGAAAGGAAAGTGATGTCTTACCGCAGAAAAGAAATATCTGCTCCGGAAAATTTTCATTTCACTATTCCGATCTTTCTGAGTGTTGTGTTATATGCGGGAGGTGTTTATTGAAAAAAAATATATTCGCAGTCTGTGACCTGGAAGTAGATTATGCATTGAACTTTATGGATTATCTTAATCAGAAAAAGAATATACCATTTGAGATACAGGCGTTTACAGCGGTAGAGAATCTGATCGCCTGTGGGAAAAAGACACACATAGAGTTGCTGTTGATTTCCGGACGTGCCATGTGTCGTGAAGTTCGGGAATTGGATATCGGGAAGATCATCATTCTTTCGGAGGGAGTTCATTCACCGGAACTTGATACCTACCCAAGTGTGTATAAATACCAGTCTTCTTCTGATGTGATCCGTGAGGTAATGGAATGTTATGGCGCTGAGAAAAAAACAGCACCAGGGCAATATACAGTGTTGAAAAAGAACACAGAAATACTGGGGGTTTTTTCACCACTTGGAAGATGCCTGAAAATCTCCTTTGCGCTGACACTAGGTCAGATACTTGCAAAAGAAAGAGCTGTTTTATACCTGAATCTGGAAGAATACTCCGGGTTTGAAGAATTGCTTGGAAAGGGTTTTTCCCATAATTTAAGTGATCTTCTTTATTATATACGGCAGAATAACCAGAATCTGATCCACAAGATGAATGGCATGATACAAAGTATTAATAATCTGGATTTTATTCCACCTGTACAAACGCCGGCAGATATCAGAGGAACACCATGGAAAGACTGGGAACGGTTATTGCAGATGATCAGTATGGAAAGTTCTTATGAAGTGATCATTCTGGATATTGGGAATGGAATCGATGAGAATTTTCAGCTTCTTGATTTGTGCAGCAAGATTTATATGCCGGTACTTTCGGATGCTGTTTCCATGTGTAAGATTGCACAGTTTGAGAATCTGGTGCGTATATGGGATTTTCCACAGATTCTGGAAAATACTGTAAAGGTCAGTCCTCCGTTTCATCTGGCTACTTCCTTATCTTCTGCTTATATTGAGCAGCTGATGTGGAGTGAACTGGGAGATTATGTGCGGGAACTGATCAGAAAGGAAAAAGGATGAATAATGAGACATTTCGGATACTCCGCCAAATGCTCATGGAACAGCTGGATCTGTCCCGGGAACTGACGGATAATGAAATTCTGGAGCGGATTGATGAATTGCTTCTGGATCAGAGCAAAGATATCAGGCTTGCATTGAAAGATAAGGTAACGCTTCGTCAGGAATTATTCTATTCAGTCCGTAAACTGGATGTGCTTCAGGAACTGATCGAGGATGAGTCTGTGACGGAGATCATGGTCAATGGACCGGACACAATTTTTATAGAACGAAGTGGCAGATTGATAAGATGGCACAAGAGTTTTACTTCCAGAGAAAAATTGGAAGATGTGATCCAGCAGATTGTTGGAAAATGTAATCGTGTAGTCAATGAGTCCATGCCGATTGTGGATGCCAGACTGGAGAATGGAGCCAGAGTGAATGCAGTGGTTTATCCGGTAGCATTAAACGGTCCGATTCTTACTATCCGGCGTTTCCCTGAACACCCCATTACAATGGAGAAACTGATTGAGATAGGAAGTATCACCGAAGAATGCGCACAGTTTCTCAGGAAATTGGTAAATGCCAGATATTCGATGGTCATAGGTGGAGGAACCGGAAGTGGAAAAACTACTTTTCTGGCGGCATTATCAGAATATATTCCCAAGGATGAACGGCTGATCACCATAGAAGATAATGCAGAACTTCGCATCCGGGGAATTGAGAATCTGGTACGCCTGGAAGCAAAAATGGCAAATATGGCAGGAGCATCTGCAATTACAATTCGTGATCTGATCAGATCTGCATTGCGAATGCGTCCGGATCGGATCATAGTAGGTGAGGTCAGAGGTGGAGAAGCAATGGACATGCTTCAGGCGTTGAATACGGGGCATGAAGGGTCATTATCTACGGCTCATGCCAATTCAGCAGAAGATATGCTGTCTCGTCTGGAAACAATGGTTCTGATGGGAGTGGAACTTCCGTTGGAAGCTATACGCAGACAGATCGCATCGGGAGTGGATATTCTGGTGCACCTGGGACGTATGCGGGACAGATCCAGGAAAGTGCTGGAGATAACAGAAGTTTGTGGCTTTGAAAACGGACAGATTCGTATCAGGCCACTATATCAATGGAAGGAGGGAAAGGGGCTTGTAAAAACAGCTCCTCTCCTTCACCTGGAAAAACTGGAAAGAGCAGGGATTGAACTATGAAAGGGAAAGTAAAAGAACGATTATATAAAAAAACAGATTATGGACGGTATCATTTTTCATTAAAGGAAAGTGCGAAATATCTGGGACAGGCAGCTTTTTTATGCGTTGCAGCGGATTATCTGTTTTACAGAAATATGTGGGTGCTTCTGGCTGTTTTGCCAGTATCAGTCATATATCTGAAATGGCAGCAGAATCGTATGATTCGGGAAAGAAGAAAAAAACTTAATTATCAGTTTAAAGATGCTCTGACTTCTTTAAGCGTGGCTGTTCAGGCAGGATATTCAGTGGAAAGTGCAGTTACATCCTGCGTTCGGGACCTGGAACGTCTTTATGGGAGAGGTGCAGATGTAGTGGAGGAATTTCGATATATTGAAAGCCAGCAGCAGGTAAGCGTGCCTTTGGAAGAATTGTTTATAGATCTGGGTGAGCGAAGTCAGGTGGAGGATATCGAAAATTTTGCGTCTGTTTTTTACACAGCCAAACGTACA
The DNA here is from genome assembly GCA_934409175.1 of uncultured Blautia sp. Lineage (GTDB taxonomy): Bacteria > Bacillota > Clostridia > Lachnospirales > Lachnospiraceae > Blautia_A. The sequence goes on along the minus strand of CAKRVX010000010.1, from coordinate 35,402 downwards.
GGTGGAGATATGAATCATGTGATTCAGAAAGTAGCACGTATGCTGGGAGATAAGATTGATGTGAAAAAAGAAATTGAGGCTACACTGGCTGCGAAGAAGTCCGAGCAGATGATCATGAGTTTTATGCCTGCCGGAATTATTGTCTACCTTCAGATGACTTCACCGGGATTCTTGAGTGTTCTTTACGGAAATCCCTTTGGAATTGCCGCAATGAGTATCTGCCTTGCAATTTATGGAACCTCATATTGGCTAGGCAGAAGGATTGTAGATATAGAGGTATGACAGAATAATGTGGGTACATATTGTCATTTTGGGGATTGTTTTGGTACTGTGTGTGGGATGGAGAAAAGGCTGGCTCCCATCAGAAGGCATTGGCGGGCGGGAAGGAGTTCGACTTTTTGCTATAGTCGCTCTGACTGGTAATGTGCTGGGAATGCTTCTCACAGCAGGCGGCAGCGGACAGGTGTATTCCAAGGGGTATCGACTGGAAAAGGAGGATACAGGATCATATGAGAAGGAATTCATGGTATCCGTGGATGGAAAAGAAACTGACACCCTGTATATTCAGGTACCGGAAAAAGAATCGGAGGAACAGGAAGAACAAAAACAGGAGCAGGAACTGACGAAGGAAGAACAGGAGAAAAAGGATCTTGTTGAAAAAGTTGCCAGGTATAATGAAGAAAAAGCAGATCCTGATTATTATTATCTTCCTGATGAGCTTGAAGGGAAAACATTGAAATGGGAAAGCCCTGCAGATACTTCAGGCGTGTTGCTGACGGGGCTGTTTCTGGCGGCAGCCATGGCTGTACTTGTTATGAAAGGGAGAGAAGAACAGGTTCAGATCCAGAAACGTTATGAAGAGCTTCTGATGGATTACCCTGGTCTGATAATGAAATTTACACTTCTGGTACAGGCTGGTATGACTGTAAGAAAAGCATTTCAAAAAATCGCTGTGGACTATGGAAGAAAAAAGATGAAAAAGCCAAGGACTGCCTATGAAGAAATACGTACAGCCTGTTACGAGATGGAAAGTGGAGTTTCAGAAAGTGAAGCTTATCGAAGATTTGGAGAACGATGTGGTCAAGCAAAATATAAGACATTTGCCACACTGCTGATACAGAATCTTCAGAAGGGAAGCCGGCAGATGGCAGATATGCTCGAGAGAGAGTCAGTGGAAGCCTGGGAAGAACGAAAACGAAAAGCCAGAGTTCTTGGAGAAGCTGCAGCTACAAAACTTTTATTTCCAATGATTCTGATGCTTCTGGTGGTTATGGCGATCATAATGATCCCCGCGTTCCTCTCTTTTTATGGAGGAACCTGAAAAAATAAGAACGGAGGAAAAAAATGAAACAACTGAAAAGGCTTTTGCAGAGTTTTGCAGAGGAAGAAGATGCTGTAGGCGTTGTAGAAATTATTCTGATTCTTGTAGTCCTTATCGGACTTGTCATTATTTTCAAGGAACAACTGACTGCTCTGGTCAGAAGTATTCTTTCTAAAATCACAAAGCAAAGTAATTCTATCTGATAAAAATATAGGAAGGAGGTGTACCTGTGACAAAAAACGGGAGTAACAAAGCAAGTATTACGGTTTTTCTGGCTTTGATCCTCAGTGTTTTACTGTCCCTTATATGTTCCAGTATTCAGTCTGTGAGAATGGCATCTTGCAGAACACAGATTTTAAATGGAATGGATATTGGACTATATTCTCTGTTTGGACAGTATGATAAAAAACTTCTGGAGGATTATGATCTGTTTGCACTGGATGGTTCTATGGGTGGTGGTAGCCTGAACATGGCGGCAATCAGCAATAATCTGGAATCTTATATGAAACCCGTGCTCAGACAAAATGGAAGAAAATTAAAACTGAAACAAAGCGGTCTTACCGGTTACCGCCTTCTGACAGATGATAATGGTGAAGTTTTTTTTCAGCAGATTGTACAGTATATGCGGGACACACTGGGAAGTCAGGGGGTACAGCTTCTTCTTAATAAGATGTCAGAGAGAGAACAAAAAACTCAGGAAGCCGGAAAAAAAGCAGGAGAAGCAGAGGCAGGCAATGTTGTGCAACAGTATGATTCTGCTATGGATCAGGCAGCACAGAACAGCCAGAAGGCTGCGGAAGAAGCTGCCAAAAACCAGAATGGACAGTTTTCATCTGGTGAAGATACAGGGAATACTCCTGCAGCACCATCTGCCCCGGCAGTAAAAAATCCTATTACGATCATAAAAAGGATTATGAAAATGGGAATTCTGGAGCTGGTTCTTCCGGCGGGAAAAGGAATTTCTGCAAAAGAGATAAATATCAATACATTGCTTTCTGGAAGAGAGCTGCAGAAAGGAATGGAAATGCCGGATGGTGTTACCGCAGAAAATGGTTATGCGGCCAGTGTGCTCTTTCAGCAATATCTGATGAATCATCTGGGAAATTATGCAGATCCTTCTTCGGCAGGACTTGCGTATCAGATGGAGTACGTTTTCAGCGGAAAGGATACGGATATAGATAATCTTAAAGCAGTGGCGGAAAAACTTCTGTTTATCAGAGAGGGAGTTAATATTGCCTGTCTGATGGCTGACAGCAGTAAAAGAATCCAGGCGGAGGCACTGGCAGGTGCAATTGCTGCTGGATTTTTGATTCCACCGGCAGCAGTTATAATTGAAACCGCACTTATTTTGTGCTGGGCATTTGCAGAAAGTGTACTTGATGTCAGAGAATTGTTCTGTGGAGGTAAAGTCCCTCTGGTAAAAACAGGAGATCAGTGGCAGATTTCTCTGGAAAATCTTCCGGAACTTATGTCAGGATTGGATACATTCAGAAAAAATGATGACAAAGGAATGTCATATGAAGATTATCTTCAGGTGTTAATACTGACTGTATCAAAAGGAAAAAAGGTTCTGCGTTCTATGGATATGATCGAAAACTCCATACGCAATCAAGGCAGACCACATTTTTGTATGGATTCCTGTATTGTGGCACTGGAGGCTTTTGCAGATGTAAGAGCAGAAGGTTCGAAAGAGTTTCAGGTAATACGTCAATATGCTTATGAATAGAGGTGAGAAAAGATGTTTTTACAGAAGGAAAAAATGAAATGCATAAAAGAAATCAACAAGATTAATAAAAAAGAAAGGAGTAACCGCTCTCTGATAACAGGAATAGTCTTTTTTGCCCCGAAAAAAAGATGTGGACCTTCTGTGAAAGCATCTTTTGGCACCTCTGTATGGCGAAAAGCGAGTTTGGCATTGGAAACTGCATTGGTGCTTCCATTGTTTTTTATGGGAGTTGTAACAATGATATCATTTATGGATATTTATAAATTGCAGACGGAACATCTGAGAAGACTGTGTGATAAAGCGAAACAGGCAGGAATGTATGCATATCTGGGTAATGCTGATGGTCCGGAGAATATTATTCTTCCTGATATTTATGTGTACAAACCATTTGGAGGATTGGTTCCACTGCCGAAGATGACAATCAGCAATCAGGTAAAAGTTCATGCGTGGACAGGAAAGATGTATGAAGATACTGGAAACAGCGAAGAAAAAGCAGAAAAAATGGTTTATGTTTCAGAAAGTGGTAGTGTATATCACAGAAATCCGGGCTGCAGTTATCTGAATGTATCACTCAGACAGATTTCAGGTAATTCAGTTTTGTCTGTAAATAATCAATATGGAGAACATTATACAGCTTGTGAAACTTGTAGCAGAGGACAGAAACCATTAGGCGTGGTTTATATTACAGAACAGGGAAATAAATATCACAATCTGGAATCATGCAGCAGACTGAAAAGAACTGTAAAACTGGTGAAAGAGTCTTCGACAGTAGGTATGGGTTCCTGTAGCAGATGTGGATAGAAAAGGAGAATATATGAAAAAGCTGTGTGTGTTGATATTTTTGATGATTAACTCCTGGATAGATATCAAAAAAAGGCAGGTGTCTTTGTTTCTGATTGTGTGTCTTGCATTTGCCGGAACTGTATGGAGATGGCGTCAGGGCGGAAGTTTACAGGAATTGCTTATATGCTTAGGACCCGGATTGTTCTTTGCAGGATTAAGCATTCTTACCGCAGGAGCATTAGGAATGGGAGATGGATGGCTTCTGCTGTCACTTGGGCTGATCCTGAAACCAGAGGAATTATATGGAATGATTACGGGGGCTTTGTTGTGCAGTGCAGTCTGTGCAGGAATCCTGACAGGAATTCTGAAAAAGAATCGAAATACGGAAATACCGTTTGTTCCGTTCCTTTTACTTGGTTATGTGGGAGGTTTAGTATTGTGAAAATAAGCAGAAGTAAGATAAAAAAAGGGAGCATGACTATAGAAGCGGCCTGTGTTATGGCATTAATTTTTCTGGCATTAATGGGCGTGCTCTATCTGAGCTTTTTTGTTCATAACAGGGCATGGCTTACCTCAGCAGCTTATGAGTCGGCTTTATGTGGAAGCATAGAAGGAATCAGAAAAAATGGCGCAGTTTATGAGACTGCCAGAATGCGCAGTGAGGAATTGGGCAGTGCGGGATTTTTTGGAACGGAAAATCTGACTACGCAGACGAATGTAGGGCATGAAGTGAAGGTGACATATGATCTGGATACTGTTTCAGGTTATGGCGGATTTTTCTGGCATTTGCGGACAGAAGGTACGTCCAGGATCATAAATCCGGAAAAACATATCAGAAAGTTGCGTGAAGCAGCAGCTATTCTGAAAGGAGCGGAGGGCTGAAGTGAAGGCGGAATATAAAAGAGATATGAATCATAATTACCTGATCTTGTATGGAGAAGAAGAGATTAATACAGACTCTTATCAGGTCCGTATGCTGGTAGGAAATGTGGTTCCCTCTCTTCTGAAATGCAGAATCCAGGGTATGAATGGAAAGTTTATGGTTTACTTTGATATTACATCAAGACAGGCGATAAGTCAGTTATATGAAGAGAAAAAAATGGGGATTGAAGATCTTCGTCGCATTTTCGGTGGATTCATTCAGGTGATGGAGGATACTGCAGAGTATCTTATGAATCCGGGGCAGCTTCTCCTGGTACCAGAATACATTTACACAGATATGGAAAAAGGACAGATATATTTTTGCCTGATGCCCGGATACAGCAAAGATATCAAAGAGCAGTTTTATGCACTCACAGAATATATTCTTCCAAAGATCGATCATAAAGACAGTGCGGCAGTTATGCTTGGCTATGGAGTTTACAGACGGGCAATGGAAAATAGTTTTCATCTGGAATATATTAAAGAAGAACTTTATAAACTTCCGGAAGAGCAGGGAATACCGAAAATAGAAAAAGAAGAACTGTTTAAGGAATCGCAGAAGGACAAATTGGAAGAAAATAATCTTCAGGAAGACAGTAAGATGGAGTTTGTACGTGAAAGTGAGAAAACTGCAGCTGGCAGGTCTATATGGAAAATAGGGTTGGCGACGGCTGTGTTGTTTTTGATAGCTGCCATTACAGTGGCCATTGCAGCCGGATATCTGCCGTATCTTCAAACAGGGATTTTACTGGGAATTATTTTGTTGTTGATGGGAAGTGTAATGAGTGTTTCCTGGATTATGAAAAAAAGAGAAAAAAAGCCATTGGAAGATTCCACAACTGATTTTCTCAGAGAAGACAGTGATTTTCTATATACAAAGGAGGAACAAAGCAGCAGTAAGAACATAAATCATAAAAAAGAGTTGATATATAATCATGCAGAATTTGCAGAGAAGGAAGGCATTCAGGAGGCGTTTGGAGAAACAGTAGTTCTTTCAGCAGGCGTGGTTTCAGGCCCGGCAAGTTTTGTAAGCAGAGAACCAGGGGAACTGCCAACAATTTATCTGCAGGAGGATCTGACAGTAGTGGGAAAATTGCGTAATGCATGTGATGCTGTCATAGATCTTCCGACAGTGAGTAGGATTCATGCAAAGATTTGCAGGAGAGAAAACGAATATTATCTTACAGATATGAATTCCAGAAATGGAACCACAGTAAATGGTCGTTTGCTTCTTCCGGATGAGGAATATAAACTACAGGATGAAGATGAGGTAGATTTTGCGCAGGCACGGTATATATTTCTGGAGTGATTGCAGAGAATAACTGTACAAAGGCTTTGAAAAATTTCACATTGTTTGCTACAATCATAATCAGATACTGTAAGTTAAATTACAGTAAAAACAGAATAGAAAAGGGGATAAGCGTGGAAGAACTGAAACAAGAACCGGTTACAGTATTTCTGGTTCTGATCAATGTACTGGTGTTTCTGGCAATAGAGATTACTGGCGGGTCTGATGATACCATGCATATGCTGCAGTGTGGCGCTGGATATGCACCCGCGATAATGAGTGGAGAATATTTCAGAATTTTTACCAGTATGTTCCTGCATTTTGGGGTAAAACATCTGGGAAATAATATGCTGGTACTCTTTGTTCTGGGAGGACGTATGGAACGTACAGTTGGCAGAATTCGTTATTTGCTGATCTATCTTCTGGGAGGCATGGGCGGCAATATCCTCAGTCTCTTTGCGGAACTGAAAAGTGGTGAATTTGCTGTATCTGCTGGTGCTTCCGGTGCTGTTTTTGCTGTGATGGGAGCTATGATTTATGCTGTACTCAGAGGAAAAGGTCATGTGGAAGACCTTTCTACGAAACAGGTATTGCTTATGGCAGCTTTTTCACTTTACTTTGGATTTACCAGTGAAGGGGTGGATAATGCAGCCCATGTAGGCGGACTGATCTGCGGTTTTATACTGGCAGTGATTGTGTATCATCCAAAAAAATACGGAACACAGAACCATGTCCGGGAGTACTTGTGAGGGTAATGTGTCCATGGTGTGCCAGAACAATCTCCTGAACTACGGCAAGTCCCAGACCAGTGCCGTCCGGTTTATAGGTGATAAATGGAGTCCAGATATGCTGGATCTGTTCAGGAGTCATTCCGCAGCCATTATCTGTGACGGAGATACAGATTCCATCATTGTGTTTCTGAAGACAGACAGTGATTTTACCTTTGGGATGATCAATTGCTTCGCTGGAATTTCGAATCAGATTCAGCAAAGCCTGACGCATTTTAATGTGGTCAATAAGGAATAAAGAGGGGATTTCTTCCAAATGACTTTCCAGTGTGATTCCCAGATAATCCAGGGTGTTTTTTTCGCTATCCAGGATTTTCTCCAGGAATTTTTTCGGATCAGTCGGAACCGGGGAAATAGTCCCAGCATGGGTAAAGTCAGAAATCTGGTTTAATAATTCTCTGATATATTCAAGGTTGTCCGTAAGACTGTCCCATTCCCGATAAGTGCATACTTCAGGATGGGAAGAAGCCATAAGTTGCAGCTCACTGATAACCAGAGATATGGGATTGCGTATTTCATGTCCAAATCTGGATAAAGTAATCTGAAATTCTTTTTTTAACTGTTCTGTAGTATTTTCAGCTGGCATATTTATCACCTCAGTAAAAGTGTATCACCTGGGAAGGTAATGTATCAATCAGTTTCGCAGTGGAAAAATCGTATGATTTCGCGGCAATTATCAATCAGACGAGGTATTTTGACATAAAATGTGTTAAAATATCAATAGGCCTGGAGAAACCTTACATTCTGCGGCTTTGGTACACAGGCAAAACATAATTTGATTAAATATTAATGAAAGAAGGAAATAAAAATGGATAATTGTATTTTCTGTAAAATCGCTAATGGAGAAATTCCTGCTGCAACTCTTTATGAAGATGAGAATTTTCGTGTAATTCTGGATTTAGGGCCTGCCAGCAGGGGGCATGCGCTGATTCTTCCGAAGGTACATGCTGCAAATATTTACGAGTTGCCAGATGAAATGGCCGCAAAAGCGATGGTTCTTGCTAAGAAGATGGCGACAGCCATGACAGAAGCATTGAAGTGTGACGGATTTAATATTGTGCAGAATAATGGAGAATGTGCAGGTCAGACAGTATTTCACTTCCATATGCATCTGATTCCAAGATATGATGGAGATGCTGTGGGTATTACATGGAAACCGGGTAAATTAACAGATGAAGATAAAGAGGAGATCCTGTCAAAGGTAAAGGCACAGCTTGCCTGATTCTGAGACTTGATACCAAAGATGAATAACACGGATTTTGGAGAAATTTATGCCAGATACCGTGCCCGTTCAAAGAGGATTGCAAAGGCTATTTTGAAAAATGATGCGGAAGCAGAAGATGTCTGCCATGATGTATTTATGGAATTATATAACATGGGAGATAGGTTTGATACATCAAATGAAAAGAAGATGTCTGCCATGATAATTACCATGAGTGAGCATAAAGCATTGGATTACTGTAAGAAAGGTTACAGAAAACATGAATATGCGAATTCAGATGGTATTGAACTGGCATCAGAAATATCTGCGGAAAGTAACAGTACTGTAAATGAAATGATGGAAGTACTTGAAGCACAGGATTCAGTGAAAATGGTTTTCAGAAAACTTCGCAGGAAGAATAAGAGAAACTATGAGATTTATGTCAGAGTAAAACTATGTCATATACCACCGGAAGTTGTAGCACAACAATTTCACACTACAGTTAATAATGTGAATAATATTGTCATGCGTACAAAGCGGTGGCTGCTTGAAGAATATGAAAAAAATTTGTAAATACAGAGTTTGAAGAATTATTTATTTCTGCATTCTTCAATGAGTTCTGTAATCTTTTCAATAGAATTCATATGACTGCTTCCTGACATTGCTTCAATATAAGTTTCGCGGTTCTGATAAAGCTGGCGAATGGAGTTCAGAAGTTTTTCTTCAGTAATCTCTTCCTCTTCAAGAACCATACTGAATCCCTGCCGTTCAAAAGAGCGGGCGTTCAGTATCTGATCACCACGACTGGCATTTGCAGACAGCGGAATGAGAAGATTTGGCTTTTTCAGAGCATTGATCTCACAGATAGCATTGGCACCTGCACGGGAAATTACCACATCAGCCAGTGCAAACAGGTCTGCAAGTTCCTGCTTGATGTATTCATATTGTACGTAACCTTCTGTACCGTTTAAACTTTCGTCCATTTTTCCTTTTCCGCAAAGATGGATTACCTGAAACTCCTGCAGAAGTTTTGGAAGAATGCGACGTATATTTTCGTTGACCGAAGCAGCGCCAAGACTTCCGCCGATTACCATAAGAACAGGTTTGCTATCTGTGAAGCCACAGAATTGTCTGGCAGTTTCTTTATTACCGTTTAGTAATTCCTGACGGATGGGCGTACCGGTGAGGACCGCTTTATCTGACGGAAGACTGCTGACTGTTTCAGGAAAATTGCAACATACTTTCACAGCAGATGGAATGCAGAGTTTATTGGCCAGACCAGGAGTCATATCGGATTCGTGGATGATGGCAGGAATTTTACATTTTTTGGCTGCAATAACAACAGGGACAGTGACAAATCCACCTTTGGAGAAGACAACATCCGGTTTTAACTGTTTTAACAGTTTTTTTGCCTCTCCAAAACCCTTCAGAACACGGAACGGGTCAGTGAAATTTTTTACATCGAAGTAACGTCTTAATTTGCCGGAAGAAATACCGTAGTAAGGAATATGCATTTCTTCGATGAGTTTTTTTTCAATCCCTTCATAAGAACCTATATAGGAAATTTCATATCCAAGTTCTTTCAGACGGGGAATTAGTGCAATATTTGGAGTAACATGACCGGCTGTACCGCCGCCGGTGAGTACAATATGTTTCATAAAAATCCTCCTGGTTATTTCAAAATAGAATAAAATGACCTGCAAAAAAACAGGGACTTATTATTAAATATGAACCTACATGGGAGAATTGTCAAGGAAAGATAGGGATTATGAAAGATAAAAAATACAGTTATATAAGTGAAAAAGAGACTGACCAGTTTCTGGAGGACCAGTTTATAAAAGAAGCAGAGGAGATAGAGATCAGACTTCTGAAAGAGGCAGGGATGGAATCTGATGAAGAATCTTTAAAAGAGTCACAGGAAGAAATAAGAGAAGGCTATAATCGTCTGATCGACAGTCTGAGGGAGAACGGTCAGTACCGTGAAAATCTGAAAGAAGACAAGATCTTTGAGATCCGGGAATGGAAGAAAGAAAAGGACAGAGTACATGTCCTGGTCAGGAGGGTCGGTATTGCAGCTGCCTGTCTTCTGATTGTTTTTATGGCAGGCATGACAGCAACAGCAGATAATACTTCTGCACAGGAAACGGCTGAGACACTGTTTCATATACAAAAATAAAAAATTTTATTTTTTTTGTGATTTTGTCGTGCGCTGATTCGTATAATATATGTAGTGGAAATTTGCATATGGAAAAATGCCGGTTAATGATTTGGTATAACTTTGCTTTTTCGGAAAAGTCATTTCACAAAAAACAGATATGTGCAGAATGAACATGCCGGTGTTTTGTAAATGTACATTACCGTTCTGCAGTTACATGTGTTTGCATCACAGATAGAGTGAATTAAAATATCAGCAGATTTTAATATACGAATGTGGCAAACGCATGGAGGACCGGAAGATGTCAGAATGGCAGTCTTCCGGCCTTTTTTATATCATAAAAAATTTCTTCGGAAGGATTCTTTTTTTGTTTGCTTATATCAGAAAAAAGCTGTTATTAATAGCAATTGTAGTGTATAATAAATACAATAATAAAAAGAAGTCTGAAAGGAGGAAATCGTATGAAGCTTACTTTTATAGGGGCTACTCATGAGGTTACAGGATCCTGCTATTATCTGGAAGCGGCAGGACATAAATTTCTGGTAGATTGTGGAATGGAACAGGGACCAGATTATTATGAAAATGCAGAGATCCCCGTGGCACCCGGAGAACTGGATTTTGTGCTTCTCACTCATGCGCATATGGATCATTCCGGAAATTTGCCTGCAATTTATGCCAAAGGATTTCAGGGCCCTATTTATGCAACAGATGCTACCTGTAATCTGTGCGATATAATGCTTCGGGACAGTGCACATATTCAGATGTTTGAAGCGGAATGGAGAAACAGAAAAGGCAAGCGTGAGGGTAAACCGGAATTTGTACCTGCCTATACTATGGAAGATGCCATGGGAGTAATTAAAAATTTTGTCAGTTGTCCATATGGAAAGGTGATTACTCCTGCAGAGGGAATTTCTGTCAGATTTATTGATGCAGGTCATCTCCTGGGCTCTGCCAGTATAGAACTGACAGTCAGAGAAGATGGAAAAGAAGAGAAGATAGTTTTTTCCGGGGATATTGGAAATACCAATCAGCCGTTGATCAAAGATCCTGAGTATCTGCATAGTGCAGATTATGTTGTGATGGAATCTACTTATGGAGACAGAAGTCATGGTGAGAAACCTGATTATGTCAAAATGCTGGCTCATATCATACAGGAAACATTTGACAGAGGAGGAAATGTGATTATTCCGTCTTTTGCAGTAGGGCGTACACAGGAAATGTTGTATTTTATCCGGCAGATCAAAGCAGATAATCTGGTACATGGACATGATGGATTTACTGTCTATGTGGACAGTCCCCTGGCAAATGAGGCGACAACAATCTTTTCGGAACATCAGTATGACTGTTTCGATGAAGAAGCGATGAAGCTCATTCATAAAGGCATTAATCCAATCAGTTTTCCAGGTATAAAAATATCTGTTACCAGTGATGATTCTCGGGCGATCAATTTTGATGAAGAACCAAAAGTAATTATTTCCGCCAGCGGAATGTGCGATGCAGGTCGTATCAAACATCATCTCAAGCATAATCTGTGGAATGAAAAAAATACAATTTTATTTGTGGGTTATCAGGCAGTAGGAACTCTTGGAAGAGCATTGATTGAAGGCGCAACAGATGTGAAGCTGTTTGGAGAGCCGGTACATGTAGCTGCTCATATTTGCAGAATGCCGGGAATCAGTGGTCATGCAGATGTAAATGGACTACTGGACTGGGCGAAGGCCTTTACAGAGAAACCTAAGAAGGTATTTGTAACTCACGGTGATGATGCAGTTACAGAAATTTTTGCAAAACGTCTGCATGAAGAACTGGGATATGATACCATGGCACCGTTTAGTGGTACAGTTTATGATCTGACAGAGAATGTATGCATTTATGAGGCGGAGGGAGTAAAGATTCAGAAAGCGTCTGTATCTCCGAAAGCGTCCAAAGCAGCCAGGGCATTTGAAAAGCTTCTTTCACTGGGCTATCGTCTTCTGTCTGTTATTAAGAAAAATGAAGGAATTCCAAATAAAGATCTGGAACGTTTTTCCAGAGATGTTCAGTCTCTGTGTGATAAGTGGGACAGGACTGATATGTAATGAGAATAAAAAAACCATAGGAAATAACAGAACCCCCTGCCATGGAAAAGTCATGACAGGGGGTTCTGCTGTTAAAAAATAGAATTATTTGTTTAATGCCTGTTTTATTGCAATGGTAAGCTGATCCGGACATGAAGTGTTTTTAAAACCGCATTTGATTCCCTCCAGACGGGAGATTACTTCGTCTGCATCCATGCCTTCTACAAGTGCTGCAACACCCTGAGTATTACCGCTGCATCCGCCATAAAACTGTACATTGTGAACTTTATGGTCTGCGTCTATTTCAAACTGGATTTCCTGGGCACAGACCCCTTTTGTTTTATATATCATGATTTGTTTCCTCCTGCTGTAATAAAACTATATCATCGTATTTGCATAACCATTATATCAGAACATAAAAAAAGTTTCCATATAAATTAAAGATTTGATATAATAGAAACAGCAGACTTTTTTCTGCTGATCATAAAAAAGATAACTATGCAAAAAAGAACTAACAAAGAAGAGGTGTTTTAATATGAAATGTATCGGAATTATCGGAGCTATGGAACAGGAAGTTGCCAGAATCAAGGAAAAAATGCAGGATGTGAAAATCACAACAAAGGCATCCATGGATTTCTATGAAGGAATTCTTGAAGGAAAGAAAGTAGTAGTAGTACGTTCCGGAATCGGTAAGGTAAATGCCGGAATGTGTACACAGATTCTGGCAGATATATATAAAGTAGAAGCTGTGATCAATACAGGAATTGCCGGAAGCCTGAATAATGATGTAAATATCGGTGACATTGTGCTTTCTACAGATGTTCTTCACCATGATATGGATGCAAGAGGATTTGGATATAAAAAAGGACAGATTCCACAGATGGAAGAATTTTCATTCTGCGCGAATGAGAATCTTCGCAAACTGGCTGTAAAAGTATGTAAAGAAGTAAATCCGGAGATCAGTGTATTTGAGGGAAGAATCTGTTCCGGAGATCAGTTTATTTCTGATAATGATGTAAAGGCAGAAATCATTGATGAGTTCGGTGGATTTGCAGTGGAAATGGAGGGGGCCGCTATCGGTCAGGCCGCATATCTGAACGGAATTCCGTTTCTGGTAGTACGTGCTATCTCTGATAAAGCTGATGGAAGTGCTAACATGGACTATGCAGAGTTTGAAATGGCAGCTATCGAACATAGTGTGAAATTGACAGTGGGAATGATTCAGGCGTTGTAAAACAGTCACAGTAACCTTTGAACATATCCGGGCATATACTGAAACAGATAATTAGAAGAAAAGCAGGATCCGGATATGTATTTTGATGAATATTTTCCGTTTTATGAAGCATATGCCAGTCCGTTGCTGTATCAGGGAGAACGGATGCAGGAAGAAGAGTTTGAATTGATGAAATCGTATTATCCAGGAACGGTACGCAGAATCCAGGAGCAGGTAGAGGAAGAGTGTAATCTGCTTGATTATGAAGGTAGTCGCATGTATGATGAATATCCTGACAAATATATGTTTTATCATTTGTGCTGTAAGATCCGTGAAAAAGCAGAGCCTGAACTAAAAAGTCAGTCAGTGGATGGTGGTTTTCTGGATGAACTGGTGCAGGTACTGCTTCTTCAGGAGATTTCCAGAAGACGGTGCCGCAGACACAGATGCAGAAGATATTTCTGAAACAGCAGGTCTGTACATCGAAAAGGGTGCAGTGTGCAATACAGATAAACGGAAGGAATTGTGTAGAATAAAAAAACAAAGCAGGCAATTATGTCTGTTGATTCAGAATTTAACAGATAGAGACAGAATGAAAAATTTAAAAGAATATTTAGAAGAACAGATAAATGAAAACCTGATACAGGGAGTCCTGAGTGGAAATAAAAAAGGAAATGGACCATCAAAGATAAAAATACGTCCTGTAAAACTAAAAAGTGGAATATACTATCAGGCTTCCGCTACAGAAGGAACAAAGGTGCTTCACAGAAACTATGACAGACAGCAGCTGATAGAATATCTGGAGATTGAAATTACAGAGCGCTTCAGTCAGTTTCAGGCACAGGGAAGAATGCTTGACGGCGTTGTCCTTGTGAGTAAAAAAGGCAGAATGACCATAAAGGAGAAACACCATGAGACCAGGGAACCGGTGCAGATTCAGGCACATAATCGTGTAAAGCAATACATTCTGAAAGAAGGTGTACCGGTTCCGTTTCTTATAGATCTGGGAGTTATGACTGAGAAGGGAAAAATTGTTACTTCCAGATATGATAAATTTCGTCAGATTAACCGTTTTCTGGAATTTATAGAAGATATTCTGCCTGCGTTTTCCAGAGAAAAAGAGATTACTATTCTGGATTTCGGATGTGGTAAGAGTTATCTGACATTTGCCATGTATTATTATCTGAGACAGCTTAAAGAATATGATGTCAATATCATAGGGTTGGATCTTAAGACAGATGTGATCCACAAATGTAACTCTTTGGCAGAAAAATACGGATACGATAAATTACATTTTTATCAGGGAGATATTGCAGAGTATGAAGGAGTATCTTCTGTAGATATGGTAGTGACTCTTCATGCCTGTGATACAGCTACAGATTTTGCGCTGGCAAAGGCTGTGGACTGGGGAGCAAAAGTAATACTTTCTGTTCCATGCTGCCAGCATGAGGTAAACAGGCAGATAAAGAATGATATGCTTGAGCCCCTGCTGCGCTATGGAATCCTAAAGGAAAGGTTGTCCGCATTGATCACAGACGCAGTGCGTGCGAATCTTCTGGAAAGTAAAGGCTATGAAACTCAGATTCTGGAGTTTATCGATATGGAACATACTCCCAAGAATCTGTTGATTCGTGCCGTAAAAACAGGAAAAGAAATTTCGAAAGAAAAAACAGAAGACATGATGAGTGCGTTTAATATACATCCTGCTCTGGACAGGCTTTTATATCCTGATCAGACTGAAGGGGGGCAGTCATGAAAAAAGTGCTGATAAAGATATTGACACTTTTCTGTATTTTTGTAGCTGGAGTGGCGGGAACAGCCCTGCTGTTGAATAGTGTATCTACAGATGACAGATCTGAGTTGAATGATGCTACTTTCCCTGAGATTATGGTGGATATGGATGGTACACTGGTTAACAGAATGTATGGATATGCCAAAGTTATGCAGGCGGATTTTACCAGAGACAGTGTAACACCTTTGGATACCACCAAACAGCTGACTTTTGTAGTGAATCCTTATGCCTCTGATGTAACGGGATTTGCTTATGAGATCCGTACTTCTGATGGAAGTAAAGTTCTGGAAAATAAAAAGATCAAGACACTGGAACAGGATGGAGAGAATCTGAAAGTAAATGTGGAAATAGGAAGTGATCTGAGAGTAAATCAGGAATATTCCATGCAGATTTCGTTGGATATGGAAGGAAAAACTGTTTACTATTACACCAGGATCGTGTACAGATCTCAGGTTCATGCCAGTGAGTATGCGGCTTTTGTAAAGAATTTTTATGAATCTTGTCTGGATAAAAATACAGCGGACAGCCTTTCAACTTATCTGGAACCGGAGAATAGTGGGACAGCAACTAATTACTCCAATATTAATATTAATTCTTCTCTTGCAGAAATCAGCTGGGGAAGTTTAAATCCTCAGTTATGTAAAGAGGGAATTCCGATAATTAAGGATATTAATGAAACTACTGCCAGTATTTCCATAGATTATCAGCTGACTTCACAGGATGATAATGAAAGCACAGAAGTATATGATGTAACGGAATTCTACAGAATGCGTTATATGGATTCCAGAATTTATCTTCTGGATTTTCAGCGTTCTGCAAACCAGATATTTGATCCGTCTCTTCCTCTTTTCTCAGATGATGGGGTGATTCTTGGAGTACGTAACAAAGATGTGGAATATATGATGAACGAAAAATCTAACATTGTTGCATTTGTACAGGAAGGAGATCTGTGGTCTTATGCTCCGGGTAGCGGAAAAGTGAATCGGGTATTCAGTTTCCGTAAACTTCAGGATGGAGATTTTCGTGATTCCAGGACCCAGCATGGTATTAAGATCATAAGAGTAGGTGAGAATGGAGATATTGATTTTGTTCTTTATGGATATATGAACCGAGGTACCCATGAAGGATATGAGGGAATTGGAGTTTATCACTATAATAATGATAAAAATGTAGTAGAAGAAAAAGCATTTATTCCGATATCTGAATCTTTTGAGTTCCTGAAAAGTGATCTGAGTAAACTGTCATATGTAAATGAAAATAATGAACTTTTTCTGCTGCTTGCTCAGAAATTGTACTGTGTGAATATTACGAAAAATACATATGAAGTCCTGGAAGATGGTATCAAAAATAAAAACTTTGTTGCATCTGAAAATGGAGATCATGCAGCCTGGTTGGTAACGCAGGGAGATGATAAGGGATGTATCAGGGAAATTCGTCTGGATACAAAAGAAACCCGAACCATCGGGCATGCAAAGGGACAGAGGCTGCGTGCCATTGGCTATATGAATGAAGATCTGATTTATGGAATCCTGAAAAAATCAGATATCGTCACGGACGCAGATGGACATACTACGGAAGGTATCAGAATTCTCAGAATTGAAGATTTCGAAGGAAATGTGAAAAAAGACTATCAGAAAGATAATTTGTATATTACAGATATTACGGTTGGAAGTACATTGATCGAATTTGAATTATCGGCCAGATCAGGTGATTCCTATACAGTTCAGAAAAAAGATAATATTATGAACAATAAAAACTCTGCAGTGAATAATGCGAAGGTTGAACTGGTTTCTGCTTCAAGAACCGGTGTAAGAGTAAGACTTGCGCTGGATGAGAAAGCGGAAACAGATACACCTCTTGTCATGTATGCCAAGATAAGCAGTGTATCAGAGGAAAACATCAGTCTTGATACGCAGATTCCTCAGGAGGCTGTCTATTATGTATATGCCAGAGGCGGCCTTGACAGCATCTATACAGATCCGGCGAAAGCTGTACGCCAGGCAGATGACCAGGGAGGAGTAGTGTTAAACCGTGGTCAGCAGTATGTATGGGAAAGAGGTAATAAGAAGACAAAGATACAGTTGAATACAGAGGATATTCCTGATATTGTTCTGCAGGGAACGCTGGATACAGGAACTTTGAGGAAAGCGTTAAAGAATACAGGAACGGTAATTGACCTTTCGGGATGTAGTCTTGACAGTGTCCTTTATGAAGTCAGTGCACAGCGACCGGTGATTGCAAAGACTGGCAATGGCACCAGTGTTGTCATAGTGGGATATGATGAATATAACACATATCTTTATGATCCAGTGAAGAAAGAAACCTATCCTTATGGAATGAATGACAGTACCGATTTATTTGAGAAAGCTGGTAATATTTTTATCACTTATATTGAAACTGTCAATTATTAGCAAAAATTGAAGGAAATAATTGTGCAAACAGACATTTACAATTGAGTCAGATTTAGTTATCCTTAAAATGAAAAAAATAGACGGAGGGGAATCAGATATGTTATACGAAAATATTAGGAAACTTGTACAGTACGGAATTGAAACAGGGATTACACCTGCCTGTGAGAAAAATTACGCCATAAATCTTCTGCTGGATGTTTTTCAGGAAGACGAATATACAGAACCAGAGCAGGAATACAGTAATATTGATCTGGAAGAGGTTTTGAATGCACTTCTGGATGAAGCGGTAGAGAGAAAACTGATCCAGGACAGTGTTGTGTATCGTGATCTTTTCGACACAAAGCTGATGAATTGTCTGATGCCCCGTCCGGCCCAGGTTCAGAAAGAATTCTGGGATAAATATGAAAAAGATCCTGTAGAAGCCACTGATTATTTCTATAAACTCAGTCAGGATAGCAACTACATACGCCGTTACCGTGTAAGGAAAGACCAGAAGTGGACGGTGAACAGTGAATACGGGGAGATTGATATTACTATAAATCTGTCCAAACCGGAAAAAGATCCAAAAGCGATTGCAGCAGCGAAACTTGTGAAATCCAGCAGTTATCCGAAATGTCTCCTTTGTCCGGAAAACGAAGGGTATGCAGGAAGAGTTAATCATCCTGCAAGAGAGAACCATCGCATCATTCCTATTACTATAAATGACAGTCCATGGGGATTTCAGTATTCTCCATATGTGTATTATAATGAACATTGTATTGTATTTAACAGCCGCCATGTTCCGATGAAGATTGAGAGAAATACATTTATCAAACTTTTTGATTTTGTAAAACTGTTTCCTCATTATTTCCTGGGATCAAATGCGGATCTTCCTATTGTAGGTGGATCTATTTTAAGCCATGATCATTTTCAGGGAGGTCATTATACCTTTGCGATGGCAAAAGCTCCTATTGAGAAAAAGGTAACTATTCCGGGATATGAAGATGTAGAGGCAGGTATTGTAAAATGGCCGCTTTCTGTGCTGAGAATTCGCCATAAAGATGAAAAACGTCTGATTGATCTGGCTACTCATGTGCTGGAAGTATGGAGAGGTTACACAGATGAAACTGCATTTATATATGCAGAGACAGATGGAGAACCACATAACACCATTACTCCGATCGCGCGTAAAGTAGGAGATACATTTGAACTTGATCTCACACTTAGAAATAATATTACGACGGAGGAAAATCCGTTGGGTGTATATCATCCACATGCACAGTATCATCATATCAAGAAAGAAAATATTGGTCTGATCGAGGTTATGGGACTTGCTGTGCTTCCTGCCAGATTGAAAGAAGAACTGGAACTTCTGGGAGAGTATATTCTGGAAGGAAAAGATATCTCCTCTAATGAAAAGATTGAGAAACATGCTGCCTGGGTAGCTGAATTTCTTCCTAAATATGATAATCTGAATAAAGAGAATATTCAGGATGTACTCAGACAGGAGGTTGGACATGTATTTGTCCATGTTCTGGAGGATGCCGGTGTATATAAATGTACTCCGGAAGGCAGAGAGGCATTTATGAGATTTATTGACAACTTATAAGTTAGTATGTCGGAAATCAGATAACAGTCATTTTCACGGGCATGATCATTCTTAGTGAATATGGCAGTTATTAAATTTAAGATATACTGGTATAAACGGGACGTTCCGCAGTGTGCGGGACGTTTCTGTAAAAGTGGAGGTAATTATGTTTAAACAAAGGCGAAAAGTTAGGAAACGGCTGTTATGTCTGTTTTTGACAGCGGGTATGATTGCATCTGAAACGCCGGTATGGGCTTCTGAATTTTCCACATCAGAGTCTGTGGATATGGATGCTTTTAGTTCAGGTGAGGAAGATATATCTGGTTTTGGAACCGGAGAAGTGGAAGCAACACCGACACCTGCTGTTACGGAAATACCGGAAGAGACGTTGACACCGACACCGTCGGTTACACCGGAGCCGGAACCAACAGATGAAACCACAGTCACTTCAGAAGCTGCGGAAGTATCGGTTACACCGACACCGGAACCGACATTTGATCCGGAGAAAGAAGTAGAAATCCGTTTTATGGACGGAGAAGGTAAAGAGTGTAAAGATCTTAGAACTGTTGTAAAATGGGACGAAAAGGTGATATTGCCTGATGTTCCGGATGAAACTGCCCCCAATCAGTGGAAACTGGAAGAAAAGGAAAAACTTAATGACAGTATTTGTCTGGCAGGTGGAAAGGAACTGATTCTGGAAAAGAAAGAAAACTGGGATGATTTTATGGAAAAAGGCGTTTTGAAATTATATATGCCGAAGAAATGTACAGTTACTTTCTGGAATAATTCCGGTACAGGAACTTTTGAAACGATGAATGTATATGAGACAAATGAAATTACTTTGCCAAATATAGACAAACCTTCTTATATCAATTATGGATGGACCGATACAGCAGGAAGTAATACTGTTAAATATGCACTGAATTCTTTTTATAAAGTAAATCAAGATGTAAATCTGTATATAGTGCGCAGACTGTCCATACAGATTACATATCTGGCACAAAACGGAAGCAGTAACAGTACTTTTGCGAAACTGAACCGTAAAATAGGAAAAGGACTGAAACTGACTCTGGCGGAAGTACCGGTTAAAAACGGTTACCAGGCATTGGGCTGGTCACTGACGCCAAATGCCGCCAAGGCCCAATATACAGCAGGACAACAGGTGCCTGTAAAAATGGATGATTTCACGCTTTATGCAGTGTATAAAAAGATGCCGTATAAAGTAACTTTTAATAATAATTCAGGAACCAGCACAAGTAGTATCTACTCTTCCCTTACAGTATACGCAACTAAAAATCAGAAGATCAGGCTTCCGGAAGTGCCAAAAGCAAAGGGATATACAAATCTGGGATGGACCACTGCCCAAGGCAAGACTACTCCTGTATATAAAGCTGGGGCCCAGGTAAAGATCAAAAAAAATACAAAATTTTATGCAGTTCGAAGAAAGAGCAACTATTATACCATAACTTATTACATGGGTAATGGAAAGACAAATGCCGCTTATAAAAAGCTGACAACTAAAGTGGAAGAGGGTACGAGAGTAACTTTTGCCAAAGTTCCGGCGAGAAACGGATATATAAATCTGGGCTGGTCCAGCAAGAAAAATTCCGCAAAGGCAACTGCAAAAGCCACTTATACAGTAAACAGAAATATTACTTTGTATGCAGTGCAGAAAAAGGCTGTGACGTTAACTTTGTGTCAGTACAATGGTGCTGTATACAGCACGACAACAATGGCGGCAGGAAGCACGTATAAACTTCCGGGAGTCAAGGATGCCAGTGGCTATACGTTTATGGGATGGTCTGCCAGAGCCGGACAGTCCGTAAATCCGACTTATGAAGCGGAAGAGGCTATTACAGTTACTAAAAATACCAGACTTTATGCGGTGGTATTTAACAGATCTTCTGAGACTAATCTGTCTGCAGATGTTTTGCCACAGGTGGATTTTTATAAATACAAACATGTGGTATTTATTGGAGACTCCCGTACAGAGTATATGAAGAATGCACTGAGTCGTGCAGATGCAAATATAGATAATGTGAAGTTTATCTGTAAAGCAGGAGAAGGATATAACTGGCTGACCAGTACAGCAGTGCCGGAACTGCAGGCGTTGGTAAAAAATGACACCAACAGCATTCTGTCAAGAAAGACAGCAGTTATTTTTAACTTTGGAGTAAATGATTATAATGAATACAGGAAGTACGCGGCATATTATAATCTGATTGCTTCTTCTCTTGAAAAAAAGGGATGTGAGCTGTACTTTATGTCAGTAAATCCCATCAACCGTCAGATGCTTTCTACTACGGGAAGAGCGGATAGAAGTGAAGCGAAGATCCGGTCGTTCAATGCCTATATGCAGGAGAACCTTTCCAGTGCATATACATATATTGATATGTACAGTTATCTGAAAGCGACGGGATACAGCTTTGCCAGTGATAAATACGGAGCAGGAAGTATAGATGATGGACTTCATTATACAGCCAGAACATACAAGAGGATTTTTGCTCAATGTCTGAGATCACTGAAAGGTCGCTGATGTTATAAAAAAACAAAGATTACTCCTTGCGTGAAAACGGGGAATAGTCTATACTAAAGGACGAGACGACTGTTAGTATTAACAGCGTTTCGTCTTTTTTACTGATAAGTGTGATAATGATGAGAGAAAGAGGAAACATAGATATGAAGCTGACAACAGTAAAAGAAATCTACAAAGAAAGAGAAAAATATCTGGATCAGGAGGTTACAGTAGGAGGATGGGTAAGAAGCGTCCGTGATTCCAAGACCTTCGGATTTATCGTCCTTCATGACGGTACTTTTTTTGAGACTCTGCAGGTAGTTTATCATGACACAATGGAGAACTTTGCAGATATCAGTAAACTGAACGTAGGAGCTGCCATTATTGTAAAAGGAACCCTGGTAGCAACTCCGCAGGCAAAACAGCCATTCGAGATCCAGGCCACAGAGGTTACAGTAGAGGGTGCCTCTGCCCCTGATTACCCATTACAGAAGAAGCGTCACAGCCTTGAGTATTTAAGAACCATTACACATCTCCGCCCGAGAACAAACACATTCCAGGCTGTATTCCGTGTTCGTTCCCTTTGTGCTTATGCGATCCACCGTTTCTTCCAGGAACAGGGATTTGTATATGTACACACACCATTGATCACAGGAAGTGATTGTGAAGGGGCAGGAGAAATGTTCCAGGTTACTACTCTGGATATGAACAATGTTCCGAAGGATGAGCAGGGTGCAGTTGATTATACACAGGATTTCTTTGGAAAAGAGACAAACCTGACAGTAAGCGGCCAGTTAAATTGTGAAACTTTTGCACAGGCATTTCGTAATGTTTATACATTCGGACCTACATTCCGTGCAGAGAACTCCAACACTACACGTCATGCGGCAGAGTTCTGGATGATCGAGCCTGAGTGTGCATTTGCAGACCTGAACGATAACATGGATCTGGCAGAAGCTATGCTGAAATATGTAATCCGCTATGTTCTGGAGAATGCTCCGGAGGAAATGAATTTCTTTAATTCTTTTGTAGATAAAGGTCTTCTGGACAGACTGAACCATGTGATCAATTCTGAGTTTGGTCATGTAACCTATACAGAGGCAGTAGAACTTCTGGAGAAAAATAATGATAAATTTGACTACAAGGTATTCTGGGGATGTGATCTGCAGACAGAGCATGAACGTTATCTGACAGAAGAAATCTTTAAGAAACCTGTATTTGTGACAGACTATCCGAAAGAGATCAAAGCTTTCTATATGAAGATGAACGAGGACAATAAGACAGTTGCGGCTATGGACTGTCTGGTACCTGGCATCGGTGAGATCATTGGTGGAAGCCAGAGAGAGGAGAATCTGGAGAAACTTGAGAAGCGTATGGATGAGCTGGGACTGAAGAAAGAAGACTATGATTTCTATCTGGATCTTCGTAAATATGGTTCCACCCGCCATTCAGGATTTGGACTGGGATTTGAACGTTGCGTAATGTACCTGACCGGCATGGGAAATATCCGTGACGTAGTTCCATTCCCGAGAACTGTGAAGAATTGCGATTTATAATCAGGAGAGAACATAAAGAGTTCTGTGCCTGAATAAGAAAGAGAGATTGGCATGAGATTTATTCATCTTGCAGATGTGCATCTGGGAGCAGTGCCTGACAGAGGCTGTCCCTGGAGTGAACGGCGGGAGGAAGAAATCTGGGAAACTTTCCGCCGGGTTATTGCGGGTATCCGCGAGAATCCGGTGGATTTGTTATTTATAGCAGGAGATTTGTTCCATCGTCAGCCGCTTTTACGTGAGTTAAAGGAAGTGAATTATCTGTTTTCGACGATTCCAGATACCAGGATTTATCTGATGGCAGGTAATCATGATTATATTAAACCGGATTCCTTTTACAGGGATTTCAAATGGGCAGATAATGTGGTGTTTTTCAGAAATGAACATCTTACCTGTATCAAAGACGAAAAACTGGATGTCTATGTGTATGGTTTGAGCTATGAACACCAGGAAATCGAGGCACCTTTGTATGATTCTGCCAGACCAGGTGAAGGAGAAGGACTTCATATTCTTCTGGCCCATGGAGGTGATGCATCCCATATACCTGTGAATGTACGAGGGCTGTCTGCAGCAGGATTTGATTATATTGCCATGGGGCATATTCATAAACCACAGATTCTTCTTCGGGATAAGGCTGCTTATGCAGGGGCACTGGAGCCTATTGACAGGAATGATCTGGGAGAACATGGATATATTGAAGGTCACCTGGAAAACGGGCGTCTCAAGACAAACTTTGTACCATTTGCATGTCGTTCCTATGAGCAGATTATTCTGATGCTCAGAGAGGATTCCACCCAGGCATCTCTGGAAGATATGTTGAAGGCAGATCTGGCAAGCAGAGGAAGGATGAATATTTATCGGATCATTATTAAAGGCAATCGTGCTCCGGAGCTTCTGCTTCTTCCTGAGAAACTGAAATCATTTGGTTATGTGACAGAAGTTCTGGATGAATCCAGACCTGCCTATGATCTGGAGGAACTTCAAAAGAAGTACAAAGGAACCCTGATCGGTGATTATATCAGTTATTTTCTTGGGAAAGGTGACAGGAATCTGGTGGAAGAAAAGGCATTATATTATGGACTTCAGGCTTTGCTGGAGACAAGCAGGTGACAGATAGAATATGATTATCAGACGTTTAAATATCAGAAATTTTGGGAAGATCCATGATAAAACACTGGAGTTTTCTCAGGGGATCAATGTGCTTTACGGTGAGAATGAGAGCGGAAAGACTACTGTGCATACCTTCATAAAGAGCATGCTTTTCGGTCTTTCCCGAATGCGCGGAAAAGCAGCCAGGAATGATACATACAGTACCTATGAACCATGGGAAAATCCAGGAATGTACGGCGGGATTCTGTGGTTTCAAAGTAAACAACAGAATTATCGTCTTACCAGAAACTTCCAGAAAGATCATCTGGAGGGAGAATTGCTGAATGAAGATACCAAGGAATTGCTGAATATAGAGAATGGCAGTCTGGAAGGAATTCTGGGAAATGTGAGCGAGGCAGTGTATGATAATACAGTATCTGTGGCACAGTTGAAAAGTGTGACAGGGCAGGATCTGGTTCGTGAATTACAGAATTATATGGCAAGCTATCAGGGAACAGGGGACAGTTCCATTGATCTTGGAAGAACAGCTCAGATGCTGAAAATGTCCAGAAAGGGATATCTGGTTCAGGAAGAGAGAAGACAGAAGGAAATTGATACAGAGCAGCAGAAGCTGACGGTAAATATTGATTATGTTCAGAATGAGCTCAATAATATAAGGGAGAAGCTCAATCAGATAGAGGAAAAAGAAGGTTCGCTCCATATGAAGCCAGGTGATGGATCAGGTGAAGTGTTGCTTGATCAGAAAGTAGCACAGACTAGGATGAAGAAAAACAGCTATGCCGCAGGAATGATAGTGGTGGCTTTGGCTGGAATCGCAGCACTTATTCTGACGGCAGTTCTGGCAGATAACATTTGGGTGAGTCTGGCAGTTGTGGCTATAACGGCAACATTGGTTGTTTTTTGCGGAATGCAGCAATTGAAATATGCCAGAGAACTTCAAAAAAGGATTCGTTTGAAAGGAAGATGGTTATCCAGGCAGGAGAAACTAAAATGGAACAGAGAAAATCTTCAACAGGATTATGATGAGAAGGAGACCGCACTTAAGAATCTTCAGGAGGAGTACAAAGAGTACGAGGATAATTCTTATCTACCGTCACAGGAGGAGATTGAGATCCAGGCCTTAAATCTGGCAATGACGACTATAGATAAATTGTCTCGCGATATTCATATGCAGGTAGGAGGAAGGCTCAGGCAGAGAACATCTCAGATACTCAGTGAGATTACAGGTGGGAAATATCAGGAGGTACTGATGGATGCAGACCTTCATATGACAGTAAATACAGGAGATCGGACTGTAGGTCTGGAACGACTTAGCAGAGGAACTATGGAACAGATTTATTTTTCTCTCCGCATGGCTGCCGGAGAATTGTTATGCGGTGAAGAGGATTTTCCGGTAATTCTGGACGATGTATTCGGAATGTATGATGAGGAGAGACTTGCGGCGGTCTTACGATGGTTGTATAAAGAACAGAAGCAGATTATTATCAGTACCTGCCATAAAAGAGAAATGGAGATCCTGGACAGAGAGGGAATTCCATATCAGAAGATTATATTATAGGATATTGTTTGAAACAGAAGACCCATTGGCAATGCCTGCCAGTGGGTCTTCTGTTTCATATAAAAATGATTATTTCTCATCATACTGAGCCATATAATTGTTTACGCAGCGTTTGATTCTGTCGACCGGATTAAGTAGATGGCTGACAGACTGGTCATGATTCAGAGTATCGATGATAAGAGCGATATATTTGCTCATGTCGCAGGAGATATAATATTCTTTGGCGAGAAGCTCAGGTGACTGATAGATCAGGTTTGTAGTCAGCAGCTTGTCAAAGACGCCTGCCTTGTGAGCTTCATCAAATTTCTCCAGACCGTCGGTGAACAGACCAAAAGTGGAACAGATATAGATACGCCCTGCACCTCTCTCTTTCAGGAGAGAAGCAATCTTCAGGACAGTGTCTCCGGAAGAAATCATATCGTCAATTAAGATCATATCTTTACCTTTAAGGTTTGGACCAAGGAATTCATAAGCTGCAATCGGATGACGTCCATTGATTCTCTTAGAATAATCCAGACGTTTATAGTACATACCCATATCTACACCGAGGATATTGGCCAGATAGATTGCACGGTTCATGCTTCCCTCATCCGGGCTGATGATCATGAAATGATCGTTGTTGATATGAAGGCCTTCCTCATGTTTCAGAAGTGCTTTGATAAACTGATAGGACGGCTGAACAGTTTCAAATCCATGCAGAGGAGTTGCATTCTGTACACGTGCATCATGAGCATCGAAAGTGATGATGTTTTCGACTCCCATGCTTACCAGTTCCTGAAGAGCAGTTGCGCAGTCCAGTGATTCTCTGCCGCTGCGAATGTTCTGGCGGCTTTCATACAGGTAAGGCATGATAACGTTTACTCTGCGTGCCTTGCCTCCGATGGCGCCGATCACACGTTTCAGATCCTGAAAATGATCGTCCGGGGACATAAGGTTTGTGTACTGTCCGATATTATAAGTAAGGCTGTAGTTACATACATCTACCATAAGATAAATATCATCACCGCGGACAGATTCCATAATTGTACATTTCGCCTCGCCTGAACCGAAACGTGCTGTCTGAACCGGAATTCTGTAGGAATCTCGCTGATAACCTTCAAATGCAAAGGAGTCAAGTTCTTCATGAGTACGCTCCTTGCGCCACTCTACCAGCCATTCATCGACTTTCTCTCCCAGATCTTTGCAGCTGATTAATGGAATCAGACCAAGTCTGCCCACCGGAAGTGTAGTTAAATCTTTAGTAGTTGCCTGTGCCATGATTTATTTTCCTCCTAAAAATATTTTCTGTATCCGGATATCTTTTCCTTCCAGCTTCACCATGCGATAATTGCTGGCAATACGGGAAAAGGTTCTCTCAGAATAGGTATCTGAGAAATTCTCCAGTTTCAGATTTGTAGATATGATAGTGGATTTTCTGCGCATAATGCGTTCATTTATACACAAAAACAACTGGGACGAAACAAAACTGTTGGTAAGTTCGGTTCCCAGATCATCAATGATCAGCAGATCACTGTCAAATACGAATTCCTGCCCTTCTGTCTTATCTCTGGAAAATTTGGAATCTGCCAGCAGATCAAACAGATCGAATGCGGAAAAGTACATGACACAATGTGCTGATTCCAGAAGCTCATGAGCGATACAATGGGAAAGAAAGGTCTTACCCACTCCGGTATCTCCATAGAGAAACAGATTCTCAAAGGAATCATCAAAATCCCGTACAAAACCTCTGGCAATATCATAAGCTCTCCGGGCAGTCTCTCTTTCTGTCAGCCCGGTGGCTTCGTTCTTCATTGTATCAGAATAGTAATCAAAAGAAAAGTGCTCAAAGTTCTCTTTTTTGAGAATTTCTTTTAAATTGGACTGTGTATAAAGCAGTTCGATCTCTGCTTTTTTAAAGCAGGTGCATTTCTGGTTGCCAACATAACCGGTATCCTGGCAGGTTGGACAGTTATAAGGCAGTTCCAGATAGTTCTCAGGGTAAGAGTTGCAGACCAACAGCGCATTTCGCTCCTGAGACAGAAGGGAAATTGCAGCTTTCAAATCTTCTGTACTGGAATCTTCACCGCTCAGAAGAGCTCTGGCTTTTCTGGCGCTCAGAGTAGCTACTTCCTCATCAATTTCCCGGATACGGGGAATTTTTTGATAAATTTCCTGTGTGCGTTCCTCCAGAATCCTGCGGTTTCTGGACTGGGTTTTACTGTATTCTCTCATGATCGTATCATACTGATAATTCTGTAAAGGCATGAGATGCCTCCTTTTCTATTATAAGTATATCTGCATATGCTGATTCAGAAATCCTGATAAAATCTTCCTATTTTACTGATTCAGCAGTTTTTTCTCGTATTCATTGAAATCATAGGTTCTTTGATGGAAATTATTAAACCGGTTCTGACTGGCTGATTTTGGAGCCTGATTTCTTCTGGTTGCAGCCTTCTCCAGTTTCTGCTTCTCGTGTGCAGCATCCAGCAAACGGATATCTGCCAGATTTCGTACATTTTTATTTTTCCATCCGGAAAGGATCTTATCTGCATACTGAAAGCTGGGTTGACCGGTAGAGAGTACTGTCCGGTTGCAGGCTTCCTGAATAATGTCCATGGAAAAACCGTAATCTTTCAGCCAGGTATCCATCAGAGTGATTTCAGTATCTACTGGATTACGTCCGCTGATGCCCATAGCCTTCAGAATCGTATAGTAATCTTTCATATAGCGGGAACTGGATTCTTTTGCCATGGCAACGGTGGTGATGCCTTCCTGTGCCCAGGCCATAGCCACTGTTTCTATGTAACGGAGACTTTTATGTCCACGGCTGACACTGTATTCAATCAGATATTCGATCAGGTCAGGAGAAAGTTTCAGCTCATCATAGAAAAACATAATTTTTTTCATTTCTCCGGGTGTCAGGGTCTTACCCAGATACTGTTCTGCGATATACAGGAGCTGTACGATCTCATCATTTTGTTTCAGTTCTTTTATACGGTCCGGTGTAAGAGCGGATGCTGCTGTGCGGAAAGACTGCTGCTGCGCTGGTCCCTTCGGCTCTGCAGATGACAATGATGGAGAAGAAACAGGTGCCGTGGCAGATGGGGATACAGATGCGGCCTTTACCGGAGGTATATTCAGAGTAATATCTGCAATGTCTTCATTACTTCTGTAACTCAGAGTCAGGAGTTTTTCCTTCTCCCAGTATTTCAGTGCACGGACGATATCTCTCTCTGTGCAGAAGAAGTGATCAGCCATCTGCTCCAGACTGAAAGGAACGGAAGTATCAGAAAGAAGTCTCAGAAGATAAATATAAACCTTTACAAATTCTCCGTTGGCTTCGGGCATATAGTTGTCTATGAAGTTGTTGGTTAAAACAGTTACTCCCTGATCGAAGGAATGCTGCAGGGTGATCATAGCCATGAATCCACACTCTCTTTCTAAGCAAATATGTCTGCTGACATGTAATTGTCCCATTTATAATAATCTGAATTATAGCACAACCTTTTTTAAAAGAGAATAGGGGATTTTTGCCGCTGGTTGTTCCACATATCTATGTGGATAATGTGGAAAGTGTGGATAAAGAAAATTTGCCAAATTATGTGTAACTTGAAAAATGGCGATTTTAAGGGAAAATTGCAGGTTTATATAAGAGAAGATTGTCGAATTATGTTAAGTGAATTATGCACATGAAAATCCACATCAATACACAGTGCAAAATGTGTATAACAATGTGGATAATGTGGATAAGTTAAAAGACAGGCGGAAATACACGGAAAACCCGAGGGGATAAATTGTTTATAACTTTTGAAAAAAACACAGGAACAATTTGCCTGCAAACTGTTCCTGTGTTTTATAAATCTGGTGGGGTGTTACTTACCTAAAAGATGTTCACCGATATTTACGACATCTCCGGCGCCCATAGTGATCAGAAGATCACCTTCTTTACAATTGGAAAGAAGATAATTTTCAATTTCATCAAATGTCGGGAAATATTCGCAAGGAGTGCCAAGCTCCTGGATACGTTTCTGCAGATCCTCAGAGGAGATACCCAGTGTATCTGTTTCTCTGGCTGCGTAAATATCTGCGACAACCACATGGTCTGCCAGACTGAGTGCTTTGGCGAATTCTGGAAGCAGAGCCTTGGTACGTGTGTATGTATGAGGCTGGAATACACACCATAATTTTTTATGTGGATAATTATGGGCCGCATGTAAAGTAGCTTCGATTTCAGTAGGATGATGCGCATAATCGTCTACGATAGTGACGCCTGCAACTTCTCCCTTATACTGGAAACGACGGTCGGTTCCTGTGAAACTTCCAAGTCCTTTAATAATCACTTCCTCCGGAAGTCCCAGAAGATGTCCCAGTGCGATGGCTGCCAGAGCATTGGAGACATTGTGAATACCCGGAACCTTCAGATAGTAACTGCCGATCTTTACGCCGTCACGCAGTACGCTGAAGGAAGCATGACCATATTTATCATAGGTGATATCTGCTGCCTGATAATCGGCATTATGTTCCAGACCATAGGTGATGACCTTACATGGAAGATCCCGGATGATATCTTCATATTTCGGTGTATCTGCATTAATGATCAGAGTACCGTCTGAAGGAAGGAGTTCTGCAAATTTACGGAAGGAATGGCGTATGTCATCAATATCCTTAAAGAAATCCAGATGATCGGCATCCATGTTCAGGATAATACTGATCTTCGGGAAAAAGCTTAAAAAGCTGTTTGTGTATTCACATGCCTCTGTGACGAAAGTTTCAGATTCACCTACACGGATGTTTCCGCCGATAGCAGGAAGAATACCGCCAACACTGATGGTAGGGTCGCATTTCCCTTCCAGGAGAATATGGGATACCATGGAAGTGGTGGTAGTTTTTCCGTGTGTTCCGGAAATAGCGATGGGTGTATCATAGTTACGCATGATTTGACCAAGAAGTTCAGCGCGTGTAAGCATCGGGATGCCTTTTTTCTGTGCACAGGCGAATTCCGGGTTATCCGGATGAATGGCTGCAGTATAGACAACTACGTCTACGTCATCTGTGATATTGGAAGCTCGCTGACCATAATGGATGGTGGCCCCCTTTTTCTCAAGGGACTGTGTCAGCGGACTGGATTTGGCGTCGGAGCCGGAGATGATGAAATCCTCACCCAGAAGGATTTCAGCCAGACCGCTCATACTGATTCCGCCAATGCCGATAAAATGGACATGAAGCGGTTTATGAAAATCTATCTGATACATAATATGATCTCCTTAGAATTATTTTGGTATATTATACCCCCTGCGCTCTGAAATGAAAAGTCTCTACTTAAAAGAATTTCCTTCCATTAACGTCAAAAAATACAAAAAAAGATCGAATATATATGAAAAATGCATAATAGTATAAAGAAAGCTAAAAGTATTTCAGTATGTAACGTATACAATAATTCTAAAAAAAACAAAATTAAGGAAGAAAAATTGTAAATAATGTTCACTATTAGTGCGAGGTGTGCTATAATAGAAAAATCATAACTACAAGAGGTGATTGCATGATTAAGAAAGAAATGATAGCCATGCTTCTAGCTGGCGGCCAGGGCAGCAGGCTGGGTGTACTGACAGAAAAAGTAGCAAAACCTGCAGTTGCTTTTGGCGGGAAATACCGTATCATAGACTTCCCCTTAAGCAACTGCATTAACTCGGGTATCGATACAGTAGGTGTTCTGACACAGTATCAGCCGCTTCGGCTCAATACTCATATTGGCATTGGTATTCCGTGGGATCTCGACAGAAATGAAGGTGGTGTAACTGTACTTCCACCTTATGAAAAAAGTACAAGCAGTGAGTGGTATACAGGAACGGCCAACGCGATCTTCCAGAATATGGATTACATGGAGCAGTATAATCCGGACTATGTTCTGATCTTATCCGGTGACCATATTTATAAGATGGATTATGAAGTAATGCTTGATTTTCATAAAGCAAATAAAGCAGATGTAACCATCGCTTGTATGCCGGTGCCTATCGAGGAAGCAAGCAGGTTCGGTATCATGGTAACAGATGATATGGGAAGAATCACGGAATTTGAGGAGAAGCCGGAGCATCCGAGCAGTAATCTGGCATCCATGGGAATTTATATTTTCAGCTGGCCCGCTTTAAAAGAAGCACTTGTATCACTTAAAGATCAGAATGGATGTGATTTTGGAAAACATATTCTTCCATATTGTAAGGAAAAAGGAGAGAGACTTTTTGCCTATGAATATAATGGATACTGGAAGGATGTAGGTACTCTTGGCTCTTATTGGGAAGCCAATATGGAGTTGATCGATATTATTCCGGAATTTAATCTTTATGAAGAGTTCTGGAAGATTTATACAAAAGGGGATATTATTCCGCCGCAGTATATTTCAGCAGATGCAGTTACAGACAGATGTCTGATCGGTGAAGGGGCAGAGATTTACGGAGAAGTACATAATTCTGTGATCGGGCCGAACGTTATGATCGGTAAGGGCAGTGTGATCCGTGATTCCATCATTATGCGTAATTCTGTAGTGGGAGAGGGCGTACAGATGGACAAGGCAATTATTGCCGAGGATGTCACCATCGGCAATCATGTTGTGCTTGGCTGCGGTGAGGAAGCGCCCAATGTACTGAAACCGGCAGTTTATGCTTTTGGTCTGGCTACAGTAGGTGAACGTAGTGTGATTCCGGATAATGTAAGAATCGGTAAAAATACTGCCATATCAGGAATAACAACTGCCGCAGATTATCCAGACGGAAAACTGGCAGGTGGACAGGTAATAGCAGCAAAGGACGGTGACAAATAATGAGAGCGATAGGTATTATTTTGGCAGGCGGTAATAACAACCGCATGAGAGAATTATCCAATAAGAGAGCAATTGCAGCAATGCCCATTGCCGGAAGCTACAGAAGCATTGATTTTGCCCTGAGTAACATGGCAAGCTCTCATATACAAAAAGTTGCTGTTCTGACGCAGTATAATGCGCGCTCCCTGAATGAACATTTGAGTTCTTCCAAATGGTGGGATTTCGGCAGAAAGCAGGGCGGTCTTTATGTGTTCACACCGACGATCACAAAAGAAAACAGCTTGTGGTATCAGGGAACTGCAGATGCGATCTATCAGAATCTCCAGTTTCTGAAAAACAGCCATGAGCCTTATGTTGTCATAGCATCCGGTGACTGTATCTACAAGATGGATTACAATAAAGTGCTGGAATATCATATAGCAAAGAGAGCAGATGTTACAGTAGTGTGTACCACCTGTGAGGATCCGAAAGAAATTGAACGATTTGGTGTCATCCGTATGAATGAGGACTGCAGAATCGAGGAATTTGAGGAGAAACCGATGGTTTCTTCCTATAATACTATTTCTACGGGTATTTATGTTATCCGCAGAAGACAACTGATCGAGCTGATAGAGAGGGCTGCCCAGGAGGGAAGACATGATTTTGTTCAGGATATTCTGATCCGTTATAAAAATCTGAAGAAAATCTATGGATATAAGATCGATACATACTGGAGCAATATTTCCACAGCAGAAGCATATTATAAGACGAATATGGATTTTCTGCAGCCGGAGATCCGTAAGTTCTTTTTTAAACAGGAGCCGACGATCAAGACCAAGATCGACGACCTTCCGCCGGCGAAGTACAATCCTGGTGCACAGGTAAGAAACAGTCTGGTAGCAAGCGGATGTATCATCAATGGTACAGTAGAGAATTCAGTTCTTTTTAAAGATGTTTTTGTAGGTAATAACTGTGTTATTAAGAATTCTGTGATCTTAAACAATGTATATCTGGGAGATAATACTCATATAGAGAACTGTATTGTTGAAAGCCGGGATACCATCCGTGCAAATTCGTATTACTGCGGCGAAGATGGAGTAAAGATTGTCGTAGAGAAAAATGAGCGCTACGCATTATAAAAACAGCCGGACAGGTTTGGTAAATCGAAAGGAGCAAGTAAATATTATGAATATTACTGATGTGCGTGTGAGAAAAGTTGCAAAAGAAGGAAAAATGAAAGCAGTTGTTTCTATTACAATTGATGATGAGTTTGTAGTGCATGATATTAAAGTAATCGAAGGTGAGAAAGGCTTGTTTATTGCCATGCCCAGCCGTAAGGCAACTGACGGAGAGTACAGAGATATTGCACACCCGATCAATTCTGCAACACGTGACCGTATTCAGGGGATTATTCTTGACAAGTATGAAGAAGTAATGGCAGCAGAACCGGAAATTGAAGAAGCTGCTGCGGAATAAGAGATAAAGTGAAAGCTGATTAAACAGAAATCTGATATATATCAGGGACACTGCTTCTTGGAGGCAGTGTCCCTTTATCGTTATTGAAGGGATGTTAAACTGTGAAATATTACGCAAATGTTACATAAGTTAATAAAAAGTGTTGATTTTTTTACAAAACCTGTTATAATTACTTTCAGAATAAGTTGAAAGGTGATTTGTTTATGAAGAAAAAAGCTATTTCATTACTGCTGGCAGGAATTCTTACATTTTCAATGGGAATCCCTGTATTTGCGACAGAGAGTGAAATTGCAGATATGCAGGCACAGAAACAGGAAGCAGAGGCTGATCTTGCACAGACACAGTCAAATATCAGCAGTCTGGAGGGTAAGAAGCAGGAGCTGGAGAGTTATCTGTCTGATCTGAATGCCCAATATGAAGAACTGACTAATACCATTTCTGAACTAAGTATACAGGCCGGGGAGAAAGAAAACCAGCTGAAAGATATCCGTGCAGAATTAAAGAAAGCGAAGAAAGCGGAGAAGAAACAGTATGCAGATATGAAACTACGTATTCAGTATATGTATGAAAACGGAGGAACATCTGCGCTGGAAACCATTCTTTCATCCAAAGATCTTTCAGAATTTCTGAACAATGCAGAGAGCGTTTCGAAGATTTCTCAGTATGACAGAAACATGCTTGATAAATATGTGAATCTTCAGAATACCATTCAGGAACAGGAGACAGCAGCTGAAGAGGAGAAACAGTCCATAGATGCGTTGCTTGCAGAACGTTCTTCCAAGAAGCAGGAAGTTCAGGAACTGACAGCAAGCACAAGTGATAATATCGCTTCTTATGTGAATCAGATCAGTGCAAGCCAGGAAGAGGCCGCAGCGCTTACAGAACAGATTAATAATGCAGATAACAGCATTGCTCTTCTGGTACAGCAGGCAGAAGAAGAAAAAGCAGCCAGGGAAGCAGCTGAGGCAAAGGCTGCAGAGGAGGCCGAAGCACAGGCAGAGGCCGCACAGAGCGATGATGCAGAGGCAGACTCTTCACAGGATGAAAATACAACAGACGACTATACAGAAGATACGTCAGAGGATACAGAAGCGTCTGATGCATCAGAAACTTCCGATGAAGATTCCGTAGAAGATACAGACAGCAGTGATTCTTCAGAAACTGCAGACAGCAGTTCCGATTCGGAAGAAGCAGC
>CAKRVX010000009.1 GCA_934409175.1 uncultured Blautia sp. | reverse complement strand
TACGCCTATAATTTTTGAAAATTCATGTATAGAATAATATTTACTCAAAGAATCAACTCCTTTCAATAATATTCTACCCTAATATCTTATAAAACTCAACATGTGCTTATATAATTTTATAATTTATATTTAACTGCCAATAACCTTCTGTTATATACTCGGCAGTTCCCTTGATCTGATATCCCTCAAGGTTTTCTGCATCGTATGCTGAAATGGCAATTTTTCCATCATTAGCTTTGATATTCTTTAAGGTTGTCTCAAGAAAAACATCCCCTACAACCAGCTTACCATCATCTGTAACATCTTTAAATGCAACCGGAACTACATTCGGTTATCCGTCTGCACATGTAGCAAGATCCCACATACCATTCTTTAATACTTTGATCACTGATTCATTTAACATTGCATATACCTCCAGATTTCTTTCTATTATAAGTTACTTGGTATATTCATGTTAACCAATTTGCTTCTGTTTTGGAAGATATTAGCAAATTTATAAGTCACTATTAAATTTCAGAGTGTATTATACAATCAATCAAAGAATGTTTTCCAGTTCTCCCCTGCACGATACGCATCAAAGCACATTCTGATCTGTTCCTCATTGTTCTTCTCACCTGCAAGTTCAGGCAGTTCGTCTTCTGCGAAATAATCGAAACCTGTGGTTTCAATATTCTCTTCAAAATCCCCTCCTGTCACGGAGCAGAGCATGAATATTTTGCAAACTCTGTACGCATAAATCGGAAGATTATGTTTCTCTCTGTCCTGAATGGCAATCACACTTTTGACAGAAACATCCAGTCCTGCTTCTTCTTTGACTTCTTTTATTGTGTTTTCTGCCACAGATACATTCACATCACACCACCCTCCCGGAAGTGACCAGGTTCCATTGTTTTCGTGGACCAGCAGGATTTTGTCATCTTTGAATATCGCTGCCCGGGTGTCTATTTTAGGTGTCTGATATCCTGTTTCATTGCAGAAAAGGCCTTTCACTTTCTTGAGTGGCATGTCTGAAATATCAGCTATCATTTCTGCCGAAATATCCCGGATTCGTTCATAACGTTCCTTGTCATAAACATCTTTTCCATATGTAAGTCCTGCCTGCGCGAGACTCTGTAATTCTACGATCCAATCAATCCATTGTTTGTTTTTATCCATTCGTTCTGCCCTCAATGCTTTTAATGTTAGTTGGTAAAACGATTCATACTGCTCAGGTCTTCTGAGCGATAAGTAGTTTATGTTGTTTCTGACTTTCTTTACCTCGTTTAAATCGATATCGCATGTCAGTAATTGTTCTTGATCATTTGCTTTTGCAATTACCTCTCCGCCTGGATGTATAACAATAGACTCACCGGCAAACTGCATCTTATCTTCTGTGCCAACACGGTTGCACATTGCAATGAAAACCTGATTCTGCATTGCCTGAACACGCATTTCCCATTCGAACATTTCCATTGGTTCAGCTTTCGTATTCGCTGTAGGAACTATGATCAGATCCGCACCCTTTAATGCACAGGAACGAATACTTTCCGGTATATGACGGTCAAAACATATGACAATACCTACATTCCCGAATGGCGTGTGAAATACTTTAAATCCGTCATCTGACGGAGTATAGTAATCCTGTTCATAAAAATTTGTATTCTGAGCAATATGTACCATTTTTGCAGTATCCTGAATTCTTCCATCTGGTCCGATCCATAAGGAAGTATCGTATCTGGCTCCGTCTGATTCCAGATACACATTTGGAGACAGATAATACTTATGTTCTTTCGCTTTTTGTGCCAGTCTTTGTAATGCATCATCGTTTATATCCATGCAATAGTGATCGACACATCTATTGTGATACTGTGGAAAAAATGGCGTTAACTGTA
Source organism: uncultured Blautia sp. (assembly GCA_934409175.1). GTDB lineage: Bacteria > Bacillota > Clostridia > Lachnospirales > Lachnospiraceae > Blautia_A. The sequence continues at coordinate 39,619 of CAKRVX010000009.1, read as the reverse complement.
TTTCAGGAAAAAAGAGCAGATCACAATTTTCTGCCATATCACAATACTGCAGACTTTTATTAAGATTCTCTGATATCTCTTTTTCCATTTTCATCTGTGCAAGTGCTAATTTCATTCTTTTCCTCCTACAGTGCAGTCCCTTTTTTAGGAACAAATAAATGGCTCATCTCTGTATGCTCCAGTTTCAGCAGTGCAATCTTTTTATCAATTCCACCCGCATATCCTGTCAAACTGCCATTTGTTCCAACTACACGATGGCAGGGAATGATAATGGAGACTTCGTTATGTCCCACTGCGCCGCCTACTGCCTGCGCAGACATATGGGGAGTATTCTGCATTTCAGCCATTTGTCTGGCGATTTCTCCGTATGTGATCGTCCGACCATAAGGTATCTGTAAGAGGATCTGCCACACTGCCTGTCTGAATGCTGAGCCAGTTGGATGAAGTGGCGGAGTAAATTTCGGTTCTTCTCCAGAAAAATATATATCCAGCCATTTTTTTGCTTCTGTCAAAATGGAATTTTCCTGTGAGACATATTCATCAGGAAGTGTATTTGCAAAATATTTCTGTCCCTCAAACCATAAACCTGTAATTCCGATTTCATCAGCAGCCAGTAAAATATCACCAAGCACTGCTTTATATGTACAAGTATATACCATATTTTTTCTTCCTCTCAATTCAGATTTTATACTTCTATTTCATACATTTTATACTCCATTTTTAATGTAAAAAGTTCTCTCTTTTCCAGACTTTCTCTTTCATAATACTTTTCCCTAACATAACCTTCGGGCAGATTTTTGTCGGTATATCAATCATTCCTCATACTTCCAATTTATGTAATGCCTATTGTTAGCTACATTACTTTGCACAAGTTACTTCTCTACTGTCCTTGCTGTAGTCAAATTTTCCGTCATTTTTTTCTTCTATTGCTTTTATAATGTGGTAGGTATATTCATTGTATGGTGTCGGGATTCCCAGTTCTCTTCCCATACGTACCAGCGCCCCTGAGAACATATCAATCTCTGTATGGCGTCCTGCATCCAGATCCTGCAGTGTAGAATATCTCGCAGATGGGGGAACTGCACTTCCATGACTTGAAGATGCATCTGCCTTACTTATATCAATTCCTTTTGCCGCTGCAATAGCTTCCAGCTCCTGTCTGAGTCCGTTGCTGATGTGTTTCATATGAACACTGTCCTGATAACATCCCACTCCTGCGCCAAGGACTGCCTGCGGCAGATTATTGCAGACATTCAGTCTAAATTTACTCCACATTTCCTCTCTGATATATTCCGTAAAACGATAATGCAGTCCTGTATCTTTAAAAAGCTCTTCTATCGCCTGTACACGTTCACTCTGATACGGAGCAGAAAGTTCTCCGAAAATAATTCCAATCGTAGTTTCCGGATTAAAGCAGTATCCTTTTCCCTCTTTATGAGAAGCTACTTTTATCAGTGAATGCAGGACATGGGAAGCTCCGATTTCAGCAGAAATCAGTTCTTCACTGTCCACGCCATTCATAAGGCTCATAACCGTAGTATTTTCTCCTGTAATCGCACGGATACTGTCCATGGCACCTGGCAACGCTCCATATTTTAAAGCCACGACCAGCAGATCTGTCCCTCTTGCTTCCTGTGGAGTCCATACTTCAGGATGATAGGTTACCCCATTAATCATGCAGCCTTTTTTCATTCGTTCTGCACGCTCACCCTCTGCAATAACTCCCAGTCTGATATCTTCCCGTCTGGAAAGTCCCCATATTACATAAGAACCAACTGCTCCTGCGCCAAGGACTGCAACTGTTTTTATCTTCATTTTCTGTATCCCCTTCATATATTTTTCATGTCTTATATATTTTATCAGAACGTAATTTCTGGCTTTTTATTCCTGATTTTTATTTGACAAGCCAGGAATTATTTACTTATTTGTCATTTTCTCACTCATTTCCTGGCTGCTAATTACAGGGATGAACTCAAAATCAGTAACATCATTCCAGTTTGAAGCCCATTTATGCAATAATTCTATACTCTCAGATTTATTGATCTGGTAACAGGTATTTCCATCTTCTGCAACCCAGCTGTTGACATAGCTTACACCTTCTGGCATCATCCGGCCTTTTTCGTGAAATCTTTTATAAACAGCTTCTTTATCTTTATACTTTTCTATTACCATATACAGCATATTGTCTGCCTCCTTATATTTCGATTTTTCTATAAATTCATCAATCTATATAGGCTATTGTAAATATAATATACTATATTTGCAATATTGGTTCTCCCTTCCACTTCCGCGAAAACGCCTGACTTCTTTGTATAACGCTGTGGACGAATATATACGGTAACTGTCTTTTTATCACACATATTGCCAAGAGTGCCCCCTTCTACTGTTAATGTATTTACAACACCATCTTGCATTTATCGGAACATTTTTCTTATTACTCAAACTATATCTCCACTCTGCTGCCAGAAGAAACGGTGAAATTCTTTTCGCAGATCGTCATGGAACAAAGAATGGAAAGAGCCGGAAGCCTTTTGAAGGCAACAACCCTTTCCATTGAAGATATTTTCTATATACATGACTACGGTAATCCAGGTAATTTTTATAAAACATTCCTGGAATATTACGACTGTTCTCCCAGGGAGAGATAAAGAACCTCTTCTTTATCAGTCTTCTAATAAAATAAAAACCATTTAATTTATGACCATTCAGTTTGTAAATACCAAATGATCATACTCAATTTTTTTAAATCTCATAATCTGAAAACGGTGCAGGTTCTGTGGACACATCGTAGAAGTGCCACCATTCACATTCATATGCCTGAAATCCTACGGATTCCATTATTTTTTTCAGATATTCTCCGTTTCTTCTGCCGATTTCAGAATGACCGGCATAGTTTAGAGCTGCACGTTCATCCATAGTGTCAAACGGGGAAGGCATTTCGATTTCATTACCATATTTGTCCGTCAACGTGACATCTACGCACATTCCATTCATATGGGTAGGACGAAATTTCTTAATTTTCGTCATGTCCGGCGGACGGGCGATGAAATCATCGTTTGGCATAATCTCCCAGAATCGCTTTTGTGCTCGGATTGGACGATAGGCATCCCAGATTTTTACCTGGTAGCCGTCTTTTTTAAAAATTTCTTTAGCTTTTATCAGAATCTGCGCGGTATGCTCATCCAGCCAGCACTCTGCTGACTGATACACCTGCACACCAGTGAAATTATCCGGTGTGGCATATTTCAGCTCAATAATAAAATCTGAAGATAAATCTGTAAGTTTGATGAGATTTCCTTTTCTTTCCATAGGCAGTTACTCAAGACTTTCTTTTTTTACTAGTACAGCGAACATTAAATATCTGCTATATTGACGCAAGATGATTTTCTCATATGCAAGGCGGAGGAATGAGGCGTAGCGGTGGCTACGGCGATTGACGACAACGCAGTATATGAAAAATCAGACAAGTCAAGATGGCGGTTATTTAATATTCGGTGTACTAGAATCCAATTCCCGTTGCAATTCCCAAAAGAATTGCCTGTGTTGCAAACAATATCAAAAACAGTGGTGTAAACCACTTATACCATTTCTGTAAGGAAATCCCACCCAGGCCGCAGATAATAACGATGTCGGCCGTCGGCCAGAAAATATTGGAAAGTCCGTCACCAAACTGAAAAGCAAGAACTGCTGTCTGTCTGCTTACTCCAATGATATCCGCAAGCTGTGCCATAATCGGCATGGTTGCAGAAGCCTGACCTGTTGCAGATGGAATAAAGAAGTTGATCAGTGTCTGAACCACAAGCATTACCTGTGCGGAAACTGCGTGGGGTGCATTTTTCAGTACATTTGACAAACCGTAAATAACCGTATCCATAATCTGTGCATCCTGCATAACAACAGTAATAGCTTTAGCAACACCAGTCAGAATACATCCCCACATAGCAGTTTTAGCGCTGTCAATGAACTCGCTGCACCATTTGTTTGGAGACCATTTACAGATTGCTGCGGCTATCATGGACATGAGAAGGAACAGACCACAAAGCTGTGGAAAATCCCAGCCCCATTTGATCAGGCCAAACATAAGTACTACCAGTACAACTAACACATCCAGCAGAACCAGACCATCTTTTAAGGTAAAACTATACTCATTTAATTCATCTCTGTCAAAAGCATGGATATTTTTTTCTCCAAATACAACAGATGTGCCTGGATTTTTCTTAATTTTTCTGCCGTACATCATTACATAGACAATTGAAATTACCATGAAGATCACGAAACAGATGGTACGATATCCGGTACCGGAATAAAGCTCTACACCTGAAATTGTCTGGGCAATTCCTACAGAATATGGATTCAGCGTCGCACCCATAAATCCAACAAATTCGCCAACCGCAATAATGGCAAATCCGAACATTGCATCATAACCCAGAGCAACTCCCAGGCCTACAATCAACGGATAAAATCCGTAGAACTCACTTGCCATGCCAAATACAGAACCCCCAAGACCAAAGATCAACATAATGATCGGAACCAGAAGGATTTCTTTTCCCTTTAGCTTCTTCAGGATAGTTCCAATTCCTGCGTGGAAGGCACCAGTTTTTACCACAACTCCAAAGGTTCCACAGCAGCAAAGAATCATAAAGATTACATCAGCTGCCTCCACACACCCCCGATACAGTACACTGAAAAATCCAAGGAATCCGGTAGTAGTAACTTCGGATTTGTCAATGGTGTGATAAGTCCCATCAATGGCTACATTTCGAATTCTTCCATTGATATTCATTTCCTGATAATCATAAGTTCCAGATGGAATGATCCATGAGAGAATCGCCACCAGAAGTACCACTGATGCTACAATGATCAGGGTGTCCGGCATTGCCAGTTTTCTTTTTCTCTTTTCAGTCATAAACGGCGCCCCCTTTATGTAAGTTAATTATAAATTCATAATACACTGCCCATTCTGTGGAGTCAACATAAATTAACGTGGTAAAGTGCTATTTTCTGACTTTTCATCATTTTTTGCAATCAGTTCTCTCGTATGATTTAATTGCTTCTGGAAAGTGGTATCTTCGTTCTTTAATTTCCTTTGCAGACTTCATTTGCTCATGCCAAAAATTAATCCCTCCGTCTGATTTTTTTATTGATAATGACATTATAGCTTTGATAAAGTTCTCATTGAATGATATATGGTGCCAGTTTGAATGCAATTTATGCCATAACGGATGATTATTTAACCTTTTTGATGAGCAGCAAAATATTTGTTCAGAATTTCCAGGGACTCCTCACGAAGAACGCCTCCGGTAACCTGTGGCTGCCAGAAAGAGTTCTCAAACACCATGGCAGAGCAATTACAACCTTTATTGCCCAGGATAGCCTCCAGTTCCATATTGCTTGCACCATACACCAGTCGTCCCAGTTTCACCCAAACCATTGCTCCACTACACATGAAGCATGGTTCGCAGCTGGAATAAAGGGTGTATTCGTGCAGATCTGTAATGGCAGTCTGTGCACAGAATTCTCTGATGAGACCTGCTTCTCCGTGGAATGTTGGATCATGTTTCGTATAAATCTGGTTTTCGTTGCTGAACACAATCTTTTCATCCTTTACCAATACTGCACCAAACGGCTCATTACCATGTTCTACAGCAAGTCTGGAAAGACGGATTGCCTCGCGCATAAAAGTTTCATCTTCCGATTTCGTTTCGTCATTTAAAGAGGCTTCCACATCTGCTGTTGTAATGAGTGCATCATGCTGTAAATAGTATATCGCTCTCAAAGCCCCATCATGTGCTTCCTTACTGGAGCCTGCCACGGCATCTGTAACAACATGGATATGATAATCGTTCTGATGGGCATCCACTGCTGTATAATGAATGCATACATCTGTCAGACCGCCAATCATATAAAGGGTATCAACCCCAAGACCTTTGAGCAGAATCTCCAAATCTGTAGCAAAGAATGCACTGTACCGACGCTTTGAAATCAGGTATTCTCCTTCAATCGGGTATGTCAGCTTTGCATAGTCGTTTTCCGGACGGTTCTCAACACAATGGATTCCTTCCGAACCGTCTAACTCTCTTCCAAAATCCACCATGTCCGGGCGATGACACTCTTTTATCTGAATCACAGGCAGTTTCTTTGCCCGGAATACATCCAGAACACGTTTTCCATTTCGGATCACATTCCATCTTGGATCTTCCATGTTGCTTTCATTCATTTCCATGAAGTCTTCCTGCTGAATATCGATAACCAGCAGGGCACAGTTTTTTTCCAGCTTCATTTTCATCTTTTCCTTTCTATTACAATATATTTATGGTTAATATCTCTTACAGCCAGTAAAGAATTACCCGTCTTTTTGAGTACAATACTTTTACTAACGGTCCCCTGAATGTTATAATGTGTTACAGATATATATTCTGTGTTTTTTACCAATAAAAAATTTCAATATTACCAGTTGATTATTTTATGGAGGATTTTTTAATTGGAAAATTTTAATAAATACTATCTCAGGTTATCCACCTGGCTTGCCGATATTCCGGAATCTGATATCAACAAACTTGTCATACGGCGATTTGAAGCTAATGAAACATTTATTCACAAAAATCAGCTTTTTCATCATGTTATGATCATTTTGGATGGCATCTGCAACGTTATAAATCGGACTGACAACGGCACAGAAGTCATTACTCTGAGGCTTTCCAAGGGGGATCTTATCGGAGTGTCTGAATACGTTCTTCACAATACGCGTTATATTGCTTCCCTCAAATCCTGCACACAGCTGATCGTTGCAGAACTGGACTCACAGACATTTAACAACTGGCTGTGCAGTTATCCCTGTTTTGTAAATTTTGTTTTGAAGAATCTTGTAACACGACTGCATTATACTGCTGATTTTTCTGCAAATTGCCAGTCCAGTACTTCCAAAATTAATCTGGCAAAATATTTTGTGGATCGCTATCGTTTTGAATTGAACTCGGCAGTCAGTCCTGAAAATGAAACTGTTGTCATCCACGAGACACACGAAATAATCGGTAATTTTCTTGGAATTCATACGCGCACTGTCGAACGCCATATCCGTGCCTTAAAACAGGATGGGCTCATCAGTACCGCAAAGGGAAAAGTCTCTATTTCACAGGCACAGTATCAGAAACTTTTGCGTTATGTAACTTCAAATCTGTAATAAATTATATCGATTACTGCAAAAAACTAACACGACATATGTCGGGATTTTTTGTTTTATGTTCCAAATTTTTTATTTGATTTTTATCTGTTATGCACAAATATTTTGCTTATATCATACAGTTCCATGGGATATTAAATATTAAGAAATGTTTCAAATTTTTACAATTGATGATAGATTGAATGATAAGAAAACAATACGCAAAATGCGGATACCTTTCATATCGGAACCCGCACTTTGAACTTATAATGTTACTGATATAATTTACTTTTTCTCATTTTGAGAATAATTTCCAGGCTTTCTAAACCACAACTGACCTCTAGAGCGTGTTTGAAAAAGGCTCTAGCAATTTCCCCCATTACCGGCGCAGCCATGTTTATTTTCCCCACAGTGATGTTCCCCACAGGAATGCTCGTGTTCATGTTTTGTACAACGTACTTCCGGATTGTAGTCAAGTTTTCCACTCAGATAAGCATGTATTGCTTCATCTGCATTTCCTCTTACTCCTCCGTATAATTGGATTCCGGCATCTTTAAGTGCTGTCTGCGCATGGCTTGGTCAGGCTGGTAAAAACAATAAAATGTTCTATGTGCCGATGGTATTTATGCTTGCTGCAACACTCTGCAGTCTGCTTATTACTGTAAAGAACAAGATCGTTATGATCGGTGCAGGACAGGCTCTGTGGGGCGACTGGTTCCAGCTGATCTTTGCGGCAGCTATGGCTATTCTGGCACTCTTCCTTGTAGCTGAGGGTGTGCAGACATTTAAGAAACAGAAACAGGCAAAAGCAGCTGCATAAAACGATGTGGCAGTTACTGTTTTTGAAATAAGATAATAAAAAAGCCAGTATATTCAGAATTTATTTCTCTTCTGAATATAGTGGTCTTTTTTATTTTGACCTGAAAATCAGACGGATAATTTCCCGGATTTAATTAAACACTCTCCAGCATGATCCGCAGGATTTCTTTGTCTGTTTCTTTCATTCCCTCTTTACCAATCTGACCTACACAACTGATGGTTTCTCCGGCTTCTTCCTGGAGGATTCCAGTGTATGGAGCATAGGACTGGCCGTTCATAGCAAGATGATGTGCCAGGAATGCTGCGTCAAGGCTTGCTGCGATTTTGGCTGCGCAGGAGATTTTCGCTCCGTCGCATATGATTCCCGGGATGTTGGCAAGGGTGTTCTCGATAGTCTTCTTGATCACGGAGAGGTCTGCCCCTACCATATAAGTGATTCCCGCACCTGCTGCGCAGGATGCAGATACTGCACCACAAAATGCAGAAAGCTTTCCGATGTACTGTTTCTGGTATACGGTTAAGAGATTAGAAAATACCAGGGCACGGTAAAGTACATAGTCCGGAAGTTCCATTTCTCTGGCGTATACGATCAGCGGTACAGAGCAGGCAATTCCCTGATTTCCGCTTCCTGAATTGATAACTACCGGCATATCACATCCGCCCATTCTGGCTTCGGAAGCTGCTGCTGTGAGGCTGCGCATTTTGGTAAGCATGTCGTTGGAGTAGGTTTCACGGATTACGCGGCCGATTCCAAGGCCATATTTTCCGGTCATTCCCTCATGAGCAATTGCCATGTTGCTGCGGATCTGACTTTCAATCATATCTCTGACATCTTCCAGATTTACCGTATCAGCAAACTCTTTGATATCCTCCAGATTCAGCAGTGTACGGTCTGCACACAGTGTTGTGCCATTGTTTTTCCCCGCTTTACTGTTCCCGTCCACATCCAGCAGTACCTTTTGATTTTTTACAATCTTCGTGACATTAATATGGTCGTATTTGATTTCCAGACTTACAGAATCCTCTCCTGCATACATCTCAATAATAATATGCAGCACAATCGGAGAATCCAGAAGCTCTACTTTACAAATCTTTTTCTCCAGAAGTTCACGGCAGCGTTTTCTGCCTTCTTCATTTACCTTCGACAACACTTCCATGTTTAAAGATGCATCCCCTGCTATTGCACCAAGGACAACACCTGCTTCGATTCCGGTCAGACCGCCGGAATTGGGAATGATCACGCAACGGACATTTTTTACAATATTTCCGCTGCACCGTGCCACGATCCGTTCCGGTTCTTTTCCCAGAACTTCACGGGCTCTGGCTGCTCCGTATGCCAAAGCAATGGGTTCTGTACATCCCATTGCAGGGATCATTTCTTCTTTCAGAATTCCAATATAATTCTGATATATTTCATTATTTACCATTGTAAAAATGTCTCCTATTCATATTTATGGCATGCTACAAAATGTCCAGATTCTACTTCTCTCAGTGCAGGCACTTCCTGTCTGCATCTCTCCGTACATCCCGGACATCTGTTGTGAAATTTGCATCCACCAATTCCCCTTGACTGAACCCCTGTATCTGTCACGATCTTATCCAGAGTCTTAATTCTCGGATCCGGTACCGGAATGGAGGAAATCAGCATCTTTGTATATGGATGCAGTGGATTGGAATAAAGTTTTTCTGCATCAGAAATCTCCATCAGATTTCCAAGATACAATACACCGATCTCATCACAGATTTTCTGCACAACCTGAAGCTGATGGCTGATAAACAGATATGTCAGGCCATATTTCTGCTGTAAATCCTGAAGCATCTGTACGATCTGTGCCTGAAGGGATACGTCCAGCGCAGAGATTGGTTCGTCACAGACTACAAATTCCGGTTTTACAGAAAGTGCTCTTGCAATGGAGATTCGCTGTCTCTGTCCGCCGGAAAATTCGTGAGGATATTTCAAAAGATCCTGTTCTTTCAGACCTACTACACGGATCAGTTCGCGGGCACGTTCTTTTCGTTCTGCTGCACTGTACATTTTGTGGATTTCCATTGGTTCACAGATGATATCCTGTACGGTATGGCTCGGATCCAGGGAAGAATACGGGTCCTGAAAAACAGACTGCATTTTCTTTCTGTATGGCAGAAGATCTTTTTCTGACATGGAGCCAATTTCTTTTCCCTCATAGAAAATTTCTCCACCTGTCGGCCTATGATAGCGCAAGATTGCTTTTCCGATCGTAGATTTTCCACTTCCGGACTCACCTACCAGACCAAAGGTTTTCCCCTTCTCGATTGTAAAACTTACATTATCTACTGCTGTAAGAATCTCCGGCTTAAGGGAAAAGAGTTTCGTTGATTTCTGTTTGAAATATACTTTCAGATCCTTTACTTCGATCAATGTTTCACTCATTTCTGCTCCTCCCTTCTGTGACAGCGTATCTTGTGTCCTGCCTGTGGTTCGTAAAATTCCGGAAGACATTTTTCACAGGTTTCGTCTGCATATTTACAGCGATTCAGGAATGGACAGAGATTTCCACTGCTGTCAGAAAGATCTCTTTCCAGAAACTGTTCAAAGGTTCCGCCCACTCTTGGCATACTTGCAATCAGTGCCTGTGTATATGGATGACCCGGACGCAGGAAAATGTCCTCTACGTCACCTTCTTCTACTACATATCCTCCACACATAACTGCTACTCTTTTACAGGTCTGGGCTACGACTCCCAGGTCATGGGTGATGAGAATAATACTCATTCCATTCTTTCTCTGCAGTTCGAGAAGAAGATGCAGAATCTGTGCCTGGATGGTTACATCAAGAGCTGTGGTCGGCTCATCTGCGATCAGAATCTGCGGATTACTGCTCATTGCCATGGCGATCATAACACGCTGGCGCATTCCGCCGGAAAGTTCATGAGGATAGCATTTCATGGAATTCTCCGGGTCTGCGATCCCTACTGCGGTCAGAAGTTCTATGGCACGTTTTTTTGCTTCTGCTTTTGACATTTTTGTATGGCGGCGGATCAGTTCTACCATTTTGCTTCCCACTGTATAAACCGGATTTAATGCAGAAAGAGAATCCTGAAAGATCATTGCGATCTCTCCTCCTCGGATTTCTCTCAGTTCCGCTGCATTCTTCTTTAAGATATCTTCCCCTTTAAAAAAGATCTCGCCTCCAAGAACTTTGCAGTTTGAAGTTCCCAGTCTCAGAATCGACTTGGTTGTTACACTTTTTCCGCTTCCGGATTCTCCTACGATTCCGAAAAAGTCTCCTTTTTCAATCTCAAATCCGGCGTCTTTGACTGCCTGTGTCTCCCCGAGATCTGTAAAGAAAGACACTTTCAGGTTTTTCACTTCCAGTAATTTTTCCATTCTTTTGTCCTCCTTACTTTACTTTGGTTCAAACACTTTACGGAGTACTTCTCCGAGATAGTTAAAGCTGATTACCGTGATCAGGATCAGAAGTCCCGGGAAAACAGCCAGGTGCGGTGCCTGCTGAATATAACGCTGTGCATTGCTGAGCATACTTCCCCAGGATGCTGTCGGCGGCTGGATACCCAGACCGAAGAAGCTCAGGGCTGATTCCATGAGGATGGCATTTGCGATATTCATGGTCGCTGCAACAATAATGGTCGGCATGATGTTTGGCAGAATGTGATGCAGGATCGTCGCACCTTTTTTCTGTCCGGAAATCTTTGCATAGATGACGTATTCACGTTCATTCAGAGAAATCGTCTCTCCGCGGACAATTCTAGCAATGTTCATCCAGGTAAGAAATCCGATGATCAGGACAATATTCTGAAGCCCCGGTTTCAGATAGGCATTCATAACGATCATGATCAGGAAGGTCGGAAGGCTCATCAATGCATCTACCAGACGCATCAGAACTGCATCCACTGCACCGCCCATAAATCCGCTGACAGAACCTACCAGTACACCTATGGCTGTGGACAGGATCATGGAAAGGAAGCCAACCAGAAGGGAGGCTCTTCCTCCATAAATGCATCTTGCCAGATAATCTCTTCCCATGTCATCTGTACCAAACGGATGGCTCAGTGACGGTCCCAGAAGTCGTTCTGTTGCGCTTAATTTATTCGGATCTACTGGATACAGGAAGGCAAAAATGGAGATCAGTGCAAGCAGTATGATCGCTGCTGCCCCTACAATGGCAAGTTTATTGGATTTAAATCCACGTTTGATATTTTTCCAGATATTTTCTCTCATTTTTCTGTTACCTCCTATGCTCCGGCCTTGCGGATACGTGGGTCAAATACTGCATACAGCACATCTGCCAGAAGGTTTCCTGCAACAACCAGAAGGGCTGTAAACATGGTAATTCCCATGATCAGCGGGTAATCATACTGCATAACTGCAGTTACTGCGAGCTGTCCGATTCCCGGCCATGCAAAAACCTGCTCTGTAATGATCGCACCGGAAACCAATGACTGAAGGCTCATACCAAGTACTGTAATCATTGGCAGCATGGCATTTTTCAGTACATGATGGAAAAGGATTCCGGAATCTTTCATACCGTAGGCAGTCTGCACCATAACGTAGTCAGAAGACATTTCCGTGATGGTACTGCTGCGCAGATAGCGGATGTACTGAGATGCATTGGCAAAGGTCAGTACTGCACATGGCATGATCATATGAAGCACCAGATCTCCGAACGAACGATTTCCATCGGAGTGCATTCCGATACTTGGAAGAACATGCAGATGCACGCCCAGCAGATAGATCAGCATGATTCCAAACCAGAATGTAGGGATGGAAACGCCGATATAGCAAAACAAACTGGTGATCTTATCCAGAATTCCATTCTTGTTTTTACCTGAATAAAGTCCCAGAACTACTGCGATCAGGAATCCCAGAACCATACTGCTTCCCATCAGGATCACTGTGGCAGGCAGACGCTCCAGCATCTGGGTCAGTACCGGGCGGTTATTCATCAGAGAATTACCAAAGTTTCCATGCATGATCCTTCCCAGCCATAAAAAGTATTGTTCATATAAGGGCTTTGTCAGTCCCAGACTTTCTCTTAAGTTCTGAATGTATTCTTCACTCATGTTTGGCTCGACATAGGTCAGAACCGGGTCACCCGGTGCCGCCTTGGTGAGAGCGAAACAGAGTACTGAAACAATAAACAGTGTCAGAATACACTGTATCAGACGGTTTACTATTTTTTTCACAGTAACTCTTCCTTTCTTTATAATGGTTAAACTTTTCAAACTTTCCCATAACAGGAAAGTGGCTGCCGCAAAAAATGCGTCAGCCTTTTTCATCTTTCCTGCTATTTTTGTTTTTATATGTTTGTTATGCGTTTCCTTTTCTCGAAATTATTTTACTGCATAAATTTTAGAATAATCATAATAGATGGTCTTTAACAGACACTCATCAAATCCGCCGAAATCTTTGCTTACTGCATAGAAACCGTTAGAATATGCGATCGGGTAGATGTACATATTATCGTTGATGGTATTCTGGATTTCTTTGTAAACTTCTGCACGTTCTGTCTCATCGGCTGTGCTGTTTCCTTTTACCCAAAGTGCATCCAGATCTGTGTCTTTAATTCTGGAATAGTTGGAACGGCTGTCAGAAGAACACATATCTGCATAAAGGCTTGGTTCCTCACCAAGTGTGTAGTAGCTTAATACCAGATCATAGTCTGTGCATTCCGGATCTTTTGTCTTGTTCTTGAAGGTTGATTCATCAGTCGGAACAAGGTTAATGGTAATGCCTACATTTGCAAGAGCAGACTGTACATACAGAGCTTCACTCTCCATAGTTTTGTCTGTGGAAACATACATCAGATTCAGAGAAAGATTTGTTTTTCCTGCTTTTGACAGAAGTTCCTGTGCTTTTGAAGGATCATTATCATAAGTGTTGTCCGGTTCTGCATAATAAAGAGTGTCCGGAGTAAACAGCGAGTATGCCGGTTCTGCATAGTCTTCGGAGATAAATGCAAACTGGCAGAATTCTTCTTTATTTAATGCATAGGCAATTGCCTGACGTACATTGACATCCTGAAGGTCTTCATTCAGTTCATTCATGAACATAGCATTGACACGTCCGGAATTATATGTATTGATGTTTACGTTGTCATAAGCGCTGACTGTATCATAATCGTCTGCGCTGATGAGACGTGCATCCAGGTCACCGCTTGCCAGAGCTGCATTTGCGGAACTGGAATCCTTTACGATCTTAAATGTAATGCTGTCCAGATTTACATCATCAAACCAGTCATCAAATTTGGTAACTTTATAGTATTCTCCTGATTTATATTCTTCGAATTTGAACGGTCCGTTTCCTACCGGGTTGTCGTTTAATTCACTGCTTCCGATATTGTCTACGCCTTCATAGATGTGTTTCGGGATACAGTAAACCTGGCTGAGTCCGCCAAGGAAACCTGCGGAAGAAGAGCCAAGTTTCAGTTTTACTGTCAGGTCATCCACCTTCTCTGCTTCTACTGCTTTTCCGTCTACATAGCCATAGGAAGAATACGGAACATTCTGGCTCTCATCTACCAGTACCTGCATGGTAAATACTACATCATCTGCAGTAAGCGGTTCACCGTCATGCCACTTCAACCCGTCTTTCAGTTTCAGGGTAAATTCGCTGGCATCGTCATTTGCAGTTACGCTCTCGCATAAGCCGTTTCCATAGAACATTTCGCCGTTTACGATTTCAAAAAACGGGCAGTACAGAGCCTGCATCATGTCAAAGCTTGTCTGATCCACAACATAAAGTGGGTTGATGTTCTGCGGGTCTGCAGTTACGGCGATTGTGATATTGCCGCCTTCAGCCTTTGTTCCTTCTGTGTTCTCTGCTGCAAATGCTGTCACGCCTGCTGCACCTGTGCCTGCTGCAAGTACACCTGCAAGCAGTACCATGAATAATTTTTTTCTCATTGTTCTCTCCTTGTCTTTCACTTCAACAATTCTTTTTTGTTTAGCTCTAGTGTGCCGACAAGTTGATTTTTGAAACAATCTTGCAGGATAAATTCTTTATTTCAAGGCGGAGGAAGGAGGCGTAGCGGTGGCTACAGCGACCGACGACAACGCGGAAATAAAAAATTTAGACGCGAGATTGTTCAAGAAATCAACTTGTTGGTACACTAATATTCTTTTTATTACTAATTAGAATTATTATAGTGGATATTCACCTTCACAGTATTCTTTCGTTTTCCTACTTAATTAGTATGATTTTATCAGAATACTATATTGATGCCGCTTTGTCAAGTATGACACATCAAAGCTGATATGTCCAGAAATAAAATAATGACTGTCCACTTCCAACTCTGTGAACAGCCAACAAAAGAATTATTATAAGTTTAAGATAACCTCTCCAATGTCTCCATTAATGCTGATAGATTTGTTTTTAATTTCTTCCGGAACAGCTGCATCTCCGGCATTAATGCAGGCATAGCTTGCATTTTCCCATTTGTCTGTCATCTGCCAGAAAGGATATTTGATGATGCCGGGCGTGTTGTAGCCTACACCAAGTTCCAGAAACAGGATGTTGAGGTTTTTGTGGCGGCGGAGAAAATCTTCGTATCGGAATGCTGCCTGATGCCATCCTTCGTCTTCTACAAAGGTGTTGTCTGCACGCAGGTTCATGGTCATTGGACGGCCGCATTGTGGGCAGTGAGGAACGAGTTCTGATGGGACTTTCATTTTTAGAGATGTGCCTGACTGAATCAGCTCATCCGAACCTTTAACAACGCTGAATCCCTGTGCTTCTATCATCTGACGGATCAGTTCTTCATTATCATAAGTATCCTGATGGCATGGTGTGCAGCACTGAAATAAACCGTAATCTCCCTGCGTATAAAACAAACGGTGTTTATCAAATTCTGCTTTCTGGAAGCAGTGGTCTACGTTGGTAGTAAGTACGAAATAGTCTTTCTCTTTTACCAGATCATACAAGTCTGAATATACTGGTTTCGGTGCATCCATATATCGGTTAATATAAATATAACGGCTCCAGTATGCCCAGTGTTCTTCCAGTGAATCAAAGGGATAAAAGCCCCCGGAATACATATCCTGGAAGCCATATTTATTTATAAAGTCGGAGAAATGTCTGGTAAATCTTTCTCCTGAATAAGTGAATCCTGCTGATGTGGACAGACCCGCTCCTGCACCTATGATCACTGCATCTGCATCCTTTATTTTCTGTTTTAACTGCTCAGTCTGTGCTGAGTAATCTTTCGTAGATTTCTTTGTCAAGGTCTTTGAAAACATTGAATATTACCCTCTTTACACTTGTTTGTTTCTGTAAAAATGCTCTTACTTCTGTTACTGCGATTTCTGCTGCTTTGTCATTCGGGAAGTGGAATTCTCCTGTGGAAATACAGCAGAATGCTACACTTTCAAGATTATTTTCTGCGGCAAGTTCCAGGCAGGAACGGTAGCAGGATGCCAGCAGTCTGCAGTCATTCGTGGTTAATCTGCCCTGAATGATCGGACCAACAGTGTGCAGAATGTATTTGCATGGAAGATTATATCCCAGTGTGATCTTTGCCCGTCCGGCAGGTTCTTCATGTCCCTGTCTTCGTATTATTTCTGCACATTCAAGACGCAGCTGTGTTCCTGCAAATGTATGAATGCAATTGTCGATACAGCGGTGGTTTGGAACGTAGCATCCTGTCATTCCGCTGTTGGCTGCGTTTACAATGGCATCGCACTGTAAGGTTGTAATGTCGCCCTGCCATACATAAATTCCTGGCTGAATCGGAGATAGTTCTTCTAAAGTTACGATTCCTTTCTGCTTCGTTTCTTCTGCTAAATAGGAATCCTGGATCTGCTGAAAATCTGGATTATTTCTTCTTGCCGGACGGATATTCATCAGACCGCGAAGCAGAGATGTTCCGCTTCGCTGTATTATGTATATGAGCATCTTAACACAAATGATTTAGAATTCATATGGCGGGTTACCGGAGAAGTCGGCGATTACACCGTGTGGATTCTCCAGATAAAATACCTCAAAAATCGGGTTATCTGCTGTCTGGTACTGACCTTTTACGATCGGGTTGGCGATGCACATTTCTTTTGCTGCCATGTTGTTTTCGAATACTGCTTTTCCGTTCAGACGGATCCATGCGTAAGCCGGGCTGGATACGGAAATTTCAATTTCCGGGTTCTGTTGCATATCTTTGTATACATCTTTCTGGTTGTTTGTGCAGAACCATAATTTGCCATCAAGTTCGCCTGCAAACATGAATGGGCGGCATTTTGCTTTTCCGTCACGTCCTACTGTTGCAAGATACTGTACCGGGTTCTCATTTAAAAATTCTACTACTTTTTTCATTTTGAATTCCTCCATATTTCTTAGGTTTGGCTGTTATCCGCTCTGCTGTTTACGCTGCGAACAACAGGTTTATTTATGAGTTTGAAAGGTGTTTTGTTTTTTATGATTGCTTTTCCCTTTCGATGACTCTATAATAAATCCATAAGTACAAATCGTAAAGTAAGCACAATAAAGTGCTGTAGTTACCTTTAAGATACTATTGTGTAAAATGGAGGTTTTTCATGGAAAATATCAAAGATAAATCTGAAACTTCAGCAAAAGAACTTCCGACATGTCCGGTAGAAACAACTCTGACTTTGATCAGTGATAAGTGGAAAGTTCTGATCCTGCGAGATCTTTTGCAGGGGACTAAGCGCTTCGGTGAATTGAAGAAATCTATCGGACATGTAAGCCAGAAAGTTCTCACTTCCCAGCTTCGCCAGATGGAAGAATCCGGTCTGCTTACCCGTAAGATTTATGCAGAAGTACCGCCACGGGTGGAATATACATTGACAGATGTCGGGTATAGTCTGAAGCCGATTATGGATGCCATGTGGGCGTGGGGTGAAGAATATAAACGCAGGAATGAACAGAACGCCTGATTTTGCTCAAATAACTCAAAATAAACTTCTGTTTGATGCTTCTCAATCAAAAATACGCTTTCCCAGATCAAAGGTTCTCTGAGAAAGCGTATTTTTATTTTCTTAGTTTTAATCATAAATTTATTTATAATCTGTAAATTTTAGGTTCAATCTTTCTTACTTTCCCTGGATATCAATCAACACATATTCCGATCTGCATCCAGTCTTGAATTTGATAGCCCAGTCGGAGATTCCGGAGGTTACAATGAAGTTGGTGTTGTCTCTTTTTTCGTAGCCGTAGACTTTGTCATCGCCGCCGAGACCTGTGAGGTTTTCGATATTCATAAGCGGGAAGAGCTGACCGCCATGGGTGTGTCCGGATACTACCAGGTCTACACCGGATGCCGTCTGAGCTTCGTAGTCATCTGGCTGGTGGTCCATGACAATGGAAAATTTGCTGTCATCCAATCCCTGAGTGAGAGTTGTCATGTCCGCTCTGCCGTTTCCTTTTTCTACGTCTTCGGAGCGATCCTGTCTTCCGATGATGTAGACTCTGTTGTCAATGAGTACATTCTGATCCTGGAGAACTGTAACGCCGTTCTTTTCCAGTTCTGCAATCAGGTCGTCACCTGTGTATCCTCTGTAATCGGATGGATAGTAGCCTTTGTCGTGATTCCCGAATACATAGTAAACACCATAAGTTGTTTTCATTTCACCTAATGCCTGGCAACACCGGATCATGTCTTCTTTTGTAGTATCGTCATCTACGAAGTCACCTGCTACCAGTACAACATCCGGGTTTTGTTTCTCGATTTCTTTCATATGTTCCGCGAAACCATCTCCGTGGAATGTGGTTCCTGTATGAGAATCGGAAAGAAGTGCAACACGGAAGTTTCCTATTGCTTTGTCTGTTTCTATCGTATATTTTTTCTCCCATACATGGTGTGCATTGTACCACCCTGCAGCCAGATAAACAATAGTAAATATAACTGCTACGATTCCGGCATAGTATCTTTTGAATTCTTTCTTACGTAATTTTTTTATCAGTAAAAAAATGCCATCACTGACTGCCCAGAATATGATCAGGTGTAAAATACAGATGATTGCATTCATCTGTCCCCATGCAAGCCAGATTGCTGCTGCCGGAATAATTACAGTTACTGCACTGATCAGAATTTCCAGTTTCTTTTTGCCGCCAGCTGCTTTGCGAACCCATTCAAATTTCCGTAATCTGCTGATCAGATAGAAAATCCCGCCGATGAACGCAACGAACAGTACGGCCATCAGTACCGCCCATAATATCATAAATTTATTTTTCCCTTCTGTTAATTGTCAAATATTTTTTTATTATACTATATCCCATATTCTAATGTCGAATACTTATTTCCATATATACAGAAAATACCGGTATTAATATAATTCTCATACTGGTATTTTACATTGCAGCACACTTTATTGTTGAAAGCGAATATTATATAATCGATACACCTCATCAAAACTTCTGATATTCAGGATGAGGTCCACCAGGCGATCTGTCTCGAAGTTACAAACTCCGATTGCTTTGATCTTTCCCTCTTCATATAATTCTTCCATTGCGCGCCAGCTTCCATAATAATCGCCGTATGGCATGTGGATAAGATATAAGTCCAGATAATCGGTCTGGAGATTCTCCAGTGTTTTGCGGAATGATTCTTTTGTTTTTTCGTATCCTGCATCCTGTATCCATACTTTGGAAGAGATGAAAATTTCTTCTCTTGGAATTCCACTTTTCTTTATGGCATTTCCAACTGCCCGTTCGTTGCCATATATTCCTTCTTATATAGTTTTTTATTCTAATGTGATACCATCCAACCATTTCTGAATCTCATCATCTGATGGATGAGAAGAAAAACGTATGCCTTCCTGCCAGTCACCGGTTTTTGTCAGTTCTTCCAGTTCTTTTCCACTGTCACCTAATCCTGATGATGCGGATGTACAGAATGGTATTACTGTTTTTCCCTTAAAATCATTTGCTTTTACAAAGTTATCCACCGGCCATGCGGCACTTCCCCACCAGATTGGGTATCCTATAAACACATATCTAATATCATTCCAGTCCTCAACTGTGGTTTCTTCTAATTCTATATCTCTCAGCTCAGGATCATCATGCTCTTTGCATACACGACTTTCGTCATCATTGTAGTCCAGATCTTCTTCTATGTATTCTTCTACAGGTTTTAATTCAAATAGTTCCGCGTCTGTGTCGTCTGCCATCTTTTCTGCTACTGCTTTTGTATTTCCGCTTGCGGAATAATACGCTACCAGAATATCGTTTGCGTCTTCTGTTTTTTCTCTTTCTTTTTTTGCGCCTTGGCCTGCATATACCGGAATTGTTGTCATTGTCAATGTCATACACATAATCACTGCTAGTTTCTTCATTCATTCGTCCTCCTTTTTTCAGATGGATAAAATCAATTCACCTGCTTTTCCCAATACAGCAAAAATCTTCAAAAAAATAGCAGGTGTCCTCTATACACCTACTATTTTATACATTTATTCTTCTATGTCTAATACCTATTTCACATCATTATCTATTACTTTCAGGCATATCAAACTTGTCCGGAATACCTGCTGATCACATTTAGAATTCTATTGATATCCAATGGTTTCGCTATATGTGCGTCCATACCAGCTTCTCTGCATCTGGCAGCATCTTCTGCAAAAGCATTGGCTGTCATGGCTATGATCGGTGTACGGATTTCATGTGCAGATTCCGCTTCCATACTGCGGATAGCTCTGGTTGCTTCATATCCATTCATAACCGGCATCATCACATCCATCAGAACCGCATCATATTTCTTTCCATTCCTGTCAGCCTCACGAACTGCTTCCACTGCCTCTTTTCCATTCCATGCAATATCCACAACTGCCCCCGCTTCCGTCAGAAGGAACTGGGCAATTTCCTGATTCAGTTCATTATCCTCTACAAGCAATAATCTTTTTCCATGAATTTCTGTCTGCTCTTTGATTTCTTTTTCTTTATGTTTACCGTCTACCCTGAATGGAATTGTGACCGCAAAACATGTGCCCTTGTTTTTTTTACTACTTACTTCAATAGTGCCATTCATCTTATCTGTCAATCTCTTCACAATAGCCATTCCAAGCCCTGTACCTGTATATTTTCCATGTACACTTTCATTCTCCTGAGTAAATGGATCAAACATTCTCTTCTGAAACTCTTCACTCATGCCAATCCCTGTGTCTTCAATGGTAAAACGGACAGAAACCTTCTCCATAATATGTCTTTATCAACGCAGTAATTTCTCCTTCCAAATCTCGTCCTTCGGCTTTTCACATCATACAGCCATTTAAGATTTATACTTTATTTTACATTATCGTGCGACTTTTGTCATCTTATTTTAAAAATTTACAGACAAATTGCACTTACAATCTTCGCATAAAATCGACCGGATACCCTGGCAAGATTTTTCCGACCGGTCTACACAACAAAAAACAGGTCCGACATCTCAATTCAGAAATGTCAGACCTGTTTCTCATTTTATTATCCTGCCAGATGCAGTACCTCTAACAAAAACAGCCAGCTCAGGCCATAATAGGTAACTACTGCAACAAGGTCGTTCACAGTCGTGATCAATGGACCTGACGCTACTGCAGGATCAACATTGATTTTCTTAAAGAACAACGGAATGCAAGTACCTACTGCACTGGAAATCAGCATTGCCAAAAGCAGCGCTGCACCGATGCATCCTGATACTGCATAGGAAAACAACAATGTTTTTCCCTTAAACAGATAAATGTATAATCCGATCAGTATGAAGGAAAAGAAACCAAGAAGGCTGCCATTACATAACCCGATTCGCATTTCCTTCCATACCAGTTCAAGTTTCTGTTTTCCTGTAAGGGTTTCATCCATCAGAACACGGATGGTTACAGCCAGAGACTGGGTACCTACATTACCTGCCATGTCCAGAATAAGGGACTGGAAACACATCACAATGGGGAGCGCAGTTACTACCTGTTCAAAAAGACCTACCACAGAAGAAACAACCATACCAAGTCCTAACAGGATAATAAGCCACGGCATACGTTTCTTCATACTCTCTTTAAGAGGCTCTTTCAGATCCTCTTCTGCAGTCAGACCTGCCAGCTTCGCATAATCATCACCCATCTCATCATCCACCAGGTCGATGATACTTGCAGATGTAATAACACCCAGAAGCTGATTGTCATTATCAAGAACCGGAACGGAATCCTCAGAATAATCCTTAAGTTCTTCAATACAATCGTCAATATTTTCCTCAGCATACACATAAGGATACGATGTCACTACCAGATTCTCAAGAATATCATCCTGTCTGGCAATGATCAGTTCCTTCAGATCAATGGCACCGTAAAATTTCTGCTGCTCAGTTACTACAAATATCGTGGAAATATTATCGTTCTTTGCAGCTTGGGAAATCAGACTGCTCATAGCTTGTTTCACTGTCAGTTTATCCGTGATCACAATATAGTTTGTAGTCATTCGGCTTCCGATTTCATCATCATCAAAAGATGCTACCATTTCCACATCCCGACGTACTTCCGGTTCCAGCAGGTCAATCAGTATTTTCTTTTTGGTTTTCTCCAGTTTATTTAATACATCTGCCAGCGCATCTGTCTCCATTCTGGATAAAATAGCCGCTGCCTTTTTTACATCCATCTCATTCAGATATGCTGCTGCATTTTCTTCCTCTGTATATTCAAAAATATCAGAAAGCATATCTGTGTCCAATATACGGTACAATTTACATCGTTCCTGCACAGTCAGCACCGGCAGTACATCTGCCAGGTCATTTTCATGGTAATCCTGCAGTCTTCCTGCCATAACAGCCGGAGATGTATTGCTGCGGATGATCTTCAAAATTTCTTTGGAATAATCTTGTACTCTTTTCTCCATCTTTTTTCCTCCGTTTCTGTACATGAATGCACACCAAAAGAAAGCAGTCTGCTGCCGTTACTGCTACTTTCTCTATGCATTTGCTCATATGTAATTGCATGATTCGGGGAATTTTATAATACAGGATAAGAGATAAAAAGACATGAATAATATATGACTACAGCAGAACAAAATGGCTGCCATACTCATATACTCTTTTTATTTCAAATCCCGTGCTACTACTTCGCCCATGAGAATCGCAATTATCCATTCTGTTCCACCTGCCTTTTCTTTTAATTTCTATTTTATATATTTTTCCGCATTCTGAAAACATTTTCAAAATGCACTGTTATTGTAACCGCCAGCCAATGAAAAAGCAACCCTATTTTCTCATATTTTACATTAATTTTTATTAATATTAACTCTTATGTAGCCTTTATCATTTGTAAAAGTTTGCTTCTTTTTCAGGTAAATGATACAATATAATTGAATATTTGCTAATAATAATACGACAGCAGTTTCATAAAATACTGAAATTACCGTCGTTTCAAAATACTATAATATTTACAGGAGAACGCTTTATATGTCATTTATCAGTGCTTTTGATGTAATGGGTCCGAATATGATCGGTCCTTCCAGTTCACATACTGCAGGTGCTGCACGAATTTCCTATCTTGCTCAGAAAATGATCGAAGGTCCGCTGAAAAAAGCTGACTTCATTCTGTATGGCTCTTTTGCCCGAACTTATCGTGGACACGGTACAGACCGTGCTCTGCTGGGCGGGATCATGGGTTTTTCTACGGATGATATGCGCATAAGAAACTCTTTCGACATTGCCCGTGAAAAAGGACTGATGTTTTCCTTTACACCTGATGAGCAGGAAACAGATGTCCATCCCAATACCGTAGATATTTGCATGGAAAATGAAAAAGGCCAACAGATGACTGTACGTGGAGAATCCCTGGGTGGCGGCAAGGTACGAATTGTAGAAATCAATCATGTAAAAGTTGACTTTACCGGCGAATACAGTGCTGTCATCGTCATTCATCAGGACACTCCGGGAGTTGTGGCTTATATCACCAAATGTCTGAGTGACCGGAATATCAATATTGCATTTATGCGTCTTTTCCGTGAGGGCAAGGGTGATATCGCTTATACTATTGTTGAATCTGATGGCAGACTTCCGGAGAACATTGTACCTGCTATCCGTGAGAACCCGAATATTCATGAAGTTATGATTGTTCAGATGTAAATACAGGAGGATTTTTTATTATGGACTTTAAAAATGCAAAAGAACTTTTAATACTCTGCGAAGAAAAAAATCTTCCTATTTCTGAGATCATGCGAATCCGTGAAATTGAACTTTCAGAGACAACTGCTGACACTGTAAAAGAGCGAATGTCCAGAGTGCTGGAGATCATGAAGGATGCCGCACATTCTCCTGTTGAAAAACCTGTGAAATCTATGGGCGGTCTCATCGGAGGTGAAGCCAGAAAGCTGAATCTTCACGCAAAACAGAAAAAAGGACTCTGCGGTGATCTGCTTCAGAAAGCAATCACTTATGCCATGGCAACTCTTGAAACAAATGCTTCCATGGGATTGATCGTTGCGTCTCCTACTGCCGGTTCTGCCGGTATTGTTCCAGGAGTGCTGCTGGCAATGCAGGATCATTATCATTTCCCGGATGAAAAGATTCTTCGGGCATTATTTAACGCAAGTGCCATCGGTTATCTGGCAATGCGCAATGCAACTGTTGCCGGTGCTGTGGGCGGATGTCAGGCTGAAGTTGGTGTCGCATCTGCTATGGCTGCTTCTTCTGCTGTAGAGTTGATGGGAGGCACTCCCAAAGAATGTACTTATGCGGCATCCACTGTCCTTATGAACATGCTCGGGCTGGTATGTGATCCTGTCGGCGGTCTGGTAGAATATCCATGTCAGAACAGAAATGCTGCAGGTGTGGCAAATGCAATCATCGCTGCTGAAATGTCCCTTGCAGGAATTCCTCAACTGATTCCTCTGGATGAAATGATCCAGACTATGTTTAACGTAGGGAAAAAACTGCCTGCTGAACTGCGCGAAACTGCTATGGGGGGATGTGCAGCTACACCATCTGCCTGTGAGGCCTGTCACCTGCAACAGCACTGAACATTTTTTTTATCTGTTCATCATTCTGCGGAAGAAATCGCACTCATCGTCATTGCACTTCTGTCCCTGCGGCTCCTGGATGGTTACATGGAATACATGATACAGAGGTTCTTCTTCACTTCCATAAGTTACAAATTCATAATATACCTCATTTTCTTTCAGCACTTTTTCCAGTAACGGAGCCTGCGGACGGCAGAAATCTCCCACGCAGGTCATGAGATATACAGGTGGGAAAGCCGGAGTTACATGATCCGGTACATTGATCAGTTTACGTTCTTTTTCGGAACCTTTTTCCGGAAGGAAATCTCCCATAAGTTCATTGTCCTGCTCACTGCCAAGCACTTCTGTAGTTCCCAAAGGTGCATAAGCTCCACAGTTAAGTGCTACTGCTTCCGGTACAAATCCATACGGTACTTCGAAATCATAATTGGCAGCATATTCCGGATTCGTGCAGATTGCGCAGTAAAGTCCGCACAGATGTCCACCTGCAGAATCCCCTACCATAAACACATGATCCATATCCAGTCCATATTCATCCTGATGTTCATACATCCAGCAGATCACATTATTGGTATCTTCCAGAGGTGCCGGAAATTTCACTTCAGGTGCCAGGCGATAAGTAAAGTTTACCACTGCAAATTTTCTCTGTGCAAGTGTCATTCCATAGAACTGGTACAGTTCTTTATCACCGTAAACCCAGCCACCACCATGGACATTTACGATCACTGGAAGTTTTCCTTCCAGATTCTTCGGTCTGTATACATCCAGCTTATTCCATACAGGATCCGGTCCATACACCAGATCATCATAACGGCAGATATCCTCCGGTGTTGTCAGTCCTGCATCTCTCTTTGCATCATTGATCTTCCATTCTCTTCTCATTGTATTGCTTGCCTGTGACATAATCTTTTGTCCTCCTTTATACACTATTCTATTTAATCTTTTTCTTTCTGAATTCACTGATAGTCATCCCCGTCATTCTCTTGAATACTTTGCAGAAATAAGTGACGTTCATATAACCGCATTGTTCAGAAATCTCATTGATCGTCAAATTTGTTTCTGCGCAGAGTCTCTTCGCCTCTCCAACTCTCACTCCTGACAGATATTCAATAAATGTCATCCCTGTACGCTCTTTAAAAATATGACTGAGATAGTAGGGACTGATTCCCACACTCTGAGCACAGTCTGCCAGAGAAATGTCCCTGCGGAACCATACTTCAATATACTGTTTGGTACGTTCCACATAATCCTGTATCTTATCTGCACTGTCATTGGGCTGTATGCTTTCTGTTTGATGATTCATCAAAAGGACTTGTTGTGTTAGCAAAAATACCAACTACGCCTTCATCTTTCATCTTGGCTGCGATATCATCTGCTGCTGCATTGTTGATGTTGTTTAAAACCAGATATTTAACATTCTGTGTATAGAAATTGTTTACGTTGTTTTCCTGTGTATTGATGTCATTTTCGCTGTCTGCATCAGAAATGGAAATAGTTCCGTCAGCCTGTGCAATACCTGTAAGGCACTGACGTGCGTTTGCAATAAATGTATCTGCGAAATTGTACCATATGCTCCATCATCAGCTAATACAGGTGTTGCTGTTAATGAGGCTGCCATGCCTGCTGCTACCAGTAAACTGAGCATTCTTTTTTTCATTTTTTCTTCCTCCATCTTATAAATTTACGTTTTTGCGGGAAAGTTCTGTGTATTTTTTCTTTCCCCTGCTTCGATAAAAAGTATAGCATGGCAGATTGCACAATAACATTCAAGAAATTTGCAGTTTCTTTGAAAAAAGTTGCGAATGTAACTTTCGAAAAAGCAAAATTCTTTGTCTCAAGTTTACAGATGACCCGGCATATATTGAACATGAAATTACCAACGCAGGACCCAGAGTTCTTTGTCTGGAGCTGACTCCGGAACATATGACCGGGAAGCTGGTGAATGAGTCATAAATATTGTCTGTAATCAGATGATCATATAGTGCAGAAATGGTGACCTTTTACTATCAGGTCACCATTTTTTATTTTGTGTCTTGATGCCATTCCTGAACACAATATTACTGATCTTACACTGAACCTGGATACAAGTCTGGGCGATATTAATGTTCCGGATGAACTGGACGGAAAACTGATATCTACAGATGACAACAGTACTTACGAAAATGATTCCTCTTCTGCAGAGAATCATCTGAGTATCCAGTCTGATGAAGGTGATATTACTGTCTCTCTTGTGAAATAGAAATAACTTTTCATTTATTTCAAATTAATACTAGGAAAATTCTCCCATTGCGGTTATAATACATATATGTGTCTTGACACATGACAATATTATTGACAACAGGAGAAAGATTATGGAAAAGTTTAAAGCATTTCTCAAACGTAAGGACATTGAGATTTCCGTTAAGCGATATGGA
Organism: uncultured Blautia sp.; assembly: GCA_934409175.1. Taxonomy (GTDB): domain Bacteria; phylum Bacillota; class Clostridia; order Lachnospirales; family Lachnospiraceae; genus Blautia_A. Next base: position 12,307 of record CAKRVX010000009.1, on the reverse strand, counting down.
ATCGATGCCCTTGGCGCCATGGCACAGGGACTTTTTTGTTCACTGCTGATCGGTACTATCATCAATACTCTTGGAACGCAGTTCCACATTCCGTTTCTTACAATGACAGTTGCAACTGTCAATGAAACTCAGTATACAGTCGGATCACTTGCTTCTGCAATGAGCGGTCCTGCAATGGCAGTAGCTATAGGTTATGCGCTTCACTGCCCGCCATTGGTACTGTTTTCTCTTATTACTGTAGGTTTCGCTTCCAATGCGCTGGGAGGTGCAGGCGGTCCCCTGGCAGTTCTTTTCGTAGCTATCTTCGCCTCTGAGATTGGAAAAGCAGTTTCCAAAGAAACCAAAATTGATATTCTGGTGACTCCCCTTGTTACCATCGGTGTAGGCGTGGCACTCTCTGCCTGGTGGGCTCCTGCTCTGGGAAATGCTGCCATGAAAGTAGGCAGCCTGATCATGTGGGCTACCAATCTTCAGCCATTCCTTATGGGAATTCTGGTTTCTGTATTTGTGGGAATCGCCCTGACACTGCCCATTTCTTCCGCAGCCATCTGTGCAGCCCTTGGTCTCACCGGACTGGCAGGGGGCGCTGCCGTAGCTGGATGCTGTGCACAGATGGTTGGGTTTGCAGTTATATCTTTCCGCGAGAATAAATGGGGCGGTCTGGTTTCCCAGGGAATCGGAACATCCATGCTTCAGATGGGAAATATTGTAAAAAATCCACGCATCTGGATCGCACCGATTCTGACTTCCGCTATCACAGGTCCTCTCGCCACCTGTCTGTTTAAACTTCAGATGAACGGCACACCAGTGTCTTCCGGTATGGGTACCTGTGGATTTGTCGGACAGATTGGTGTCTACACCGGCTGGATGAATGACATTGCATCAGGTGCAAAAACAGCAGTAACCGGCTGGGACTGGGCAGGGCTTCTGTTAATTTCCTTTATCCTTCCTGCTGTTCTCTGCCCGCTGATCAACGCTGTACTGCGCAAGATCGGATGGGTGAAAGACGGCGATATGACACTTGCATAAACAAGACTCCTGCCTTTTTACAGGCAGGGGTCTTGTCCATTCTTATTCTATTTAATTTTGTGTGGAATTCTTTTTCAGTCCCACGATCATTCTGATTCCCACTACCATTAGGATTGGAAAAATCAGTGCTGTAAAAATTCCCATTTTCAGATTGTCATTCAATGCACCGGAAATCATACCTACATAAGTAGGTCCAGAGGAACATCCCACATCTCCTGCCAGAGCAAGAAGAGCAAATAATGCAGTCCCTCCTCTTTTTACAGATGCTGCTGCCATACTGAAGGTCCCCGGCCACATGATTCCTACAGATAATCCGCACACTGCACACCCCAGTATTCCAAGAGCCGGAACTGGAATAAATGCAATCATCAGATAAGAAATCATACAAAGCACTGCACTGTACTGCATAAATCGTTCCAGATTGATCTTATCCCCGAACTTTCCATAAAAAGCTCTGGAACTTCCCATAAGAATGGCAAAGGACATTGGTCCTGCCAGATCTCCGATCGTCTTATCGATTCCGAAGCTTTTTTCTGCAAGAGTGGATGCCCACTGACTTACAGCCTGTTCACTGGCTCCTGCACAGAGCATCATCAGCATCAGTACCCAGAAAATCTTCTTCTTAAAAAGTTCTCTCATGGAAAGACCTGTTTCTCCTTCATCCAGAAGAGGCGCAATGGGCACTCTGGTAAAAAGTATCCCATTTGCCACAGGAATAACTGCCCAGATAAGTGCCATATATTTCCAGTTCGCGATTCCAAAGATCCGGAAGAATAATGTGGAAAGAAGTACAACTCCTACATGGCCCCAGCAGTAAAAAGAATGAAGGAGGCTCATTGCCTTTTCTTTATTGTCTGTAGGGCAGGCTTCTACCACCGGACTTACCAATACTTCCAGCAGTCCACCACCGATAGCATAGATCATAACTGCTGTAAGAAGCCCCCAAAATGGATCCGTAAAACAATCCGGAAGAACAGTCAGCAGGAACAGACCGCCTGCTGACAGGGCATGGGCCAGAATCATGGATGCACGATATCCGATCCGGTCAACAAATCCGATAGACGCCAGATCAACAACAAGCTGGATTCCAAAATTAAACGTAACCAGCAGCGTGATCTTCTGCAGAGATATTCCATAACTGCTTTGAAATGTCAGAAACAGAAGCGGTACAAAGTTATTGACAATTGCCTGTACCACATAACCTACGAAACAGGCCTGCACAGTTCTGTTATAATTTTCTTTCATCTTATATGTTTCTCCTTTTCTGTAAGCATGAATAAAATATATTATACATCCATACTTATTTCCTGCTCTGTATTATGCAGAGCACCTTTAGCCAGCTGATCTGCTTCTTCATTGTAGAAATTCCCTGTATGAGCTGCTACCTTACAGAAAGAAATATGAATCTTTTTTGCGGCTTCCTGCATAATCTGTGCATATTTACTGGTAAGAGGGGTTTTGGCTCTCCACACTCCTGTTACCCATTTTTCTACTCCTTCATAATCATAACGGATTTCCACTGCCGGATAGTTATTCTCCATAGCCCATCTGACTGCAGTCATGGATCCTAACATCTCTCCAGCTACATTTCGGATTGAAACACCAGCAGGGTCACTGCCACTGCCGGATCTGCGGATTTCCTGACCATCCGGGGTCAGGATCACGCAGCCAAATGCATATCTTCCGATACTCTTTTCAAAACTTCCGTCCACATAGGCAATCACCATATTTTCAGGTACTTCAACTTCTCCGGCTGCTTCTTTGGCTTTATTTGCTGACACTGCTTTCGTCGTTTTCATTTCCAGAAAATCCAATGCTTCTTTCCTATCTGTAAATCCCCGAAATTCAGCTCCGGAATATCCTGCTGTGGCTTTCTGACACTCTGCCCAGGTATCGAACAATCCTGTCTTATGTCCTTTTCTTACTGCGTAGATCTTCTTTTTTGCCATAAATGCCTCTGCCCTTTTATTATCGTTCCATCATACTGATAGATTCAATTCCTACACTTCCTCCACGTACCACTTCAATTCTGTGGAATTCCTCTTTGATCAGTTTTACCACTGCATCATTTTTTGTTGCTGTCTGAACAAATTCCAGAAGCAGACTGTCCTTACCATAATCGATGACTTTCGCCTTAAAAGTTTCTGCAATCTGAAAAAGTTCAATTTTATCCTCTTTCGAACAGTTAAACACTTTAATATACAGAATTTCTTTCATGCGGACAAATACATCTGTAAAATCAATCACCTTGATCACTTCGATCATACGATTCAGCTGTTTTTTGATCTGCTCAAATGTTTCATCGTCACTGACTGTGGCGATAGTCATTCGAGATACTGTAGGATCTTCTGTAGTCCCTACTGTGAGGCTGTCCAGATTGTAACTCTTTCCGGAAAAAAGTCCGGAAATTTTTGAGAGAACACCTACCTGGTTCTCAACATAGAGAGAAATCCATCTTTTTTTCATTCCTTTATCCATAATAGTCTGTCCTCCTGATTAACAATCCATGATCATATCTTCCAGAGTTCCTCCTGGTTTGATCATAGGATAAACCATTTCCTCCGGATCAATAATAAATTCGATTACTGTAGGTGCTTTTGTATTTTTCTTTGCTTCCTCAAAAGCTGCCGCGATTTCTTCTTTCTTTGTTACACGGATACCTTTTGCTCTGTAACTTTCTGCAAGTTTGATAAAATCCGGAGTATACTGCGGATACTCCATACCTTCTGTACGACGTGAAAGTGCTCCGGCACGTAAGTTTGTCATCGCATAACGTTTGCCATAGAAAAGTTTCTGCCACTGACGTACCATTCCCAGATATTCGTTATTAAAGATACACAGAATCACCGGAAGTTCTTCCAGCACTGCTGTTGCAAGCTCCTGAATATTCATCTGGACACCACCGTCACCGGAAATTACAATAACCGGTCTGTCAGGATTTCCAATCTTGGCTCCGATTCCGCCCGGAAGTCCGTATCCCATGGTTCCCAGACCACCGGACATGATCATCTGTTTTCCTTCCGTCACTTCTGCATACTGAGAAACCAGCATCTGATGCTGTCCTACATCCGTAACAATAATACTGTTCTCAAACTTCTCATTGATCTCTTTCAGAATATCCATCGGACTTAAGACATCATTTGGACGCATTTTCAGCGGATGTTCCTCTTTCCATTCTTTGATCTGATTCAGCCATTTGCCAGTGGAACATTCCTGAACATATTCATTCATCTTTGTAATAGCTTCTTTTGCATCTGCAACGATGGGAATATCCACCTGAATATTTCGGGAAATGGATGCCGTATCAATGTCAATATGAACAATCTGCGCATGGGGTGCAAACTCATGAAGTTTTCCTGTGATTCGGTCATTAAATCGAGTTCCAATAGAAAAAAGCACATCGCAGTTGCTGACTGCCATATTTGCTGCATAAGCCCCATGCATACCCAGATTTCCAATATAGAGTGGATGATCTGTCGGAATGGCGCCTTTTCCCATTACTGTTGTAACAACCGGAACATTTGTCTTCTCCACTACTTCACGGAAAATTTCATGTGCACGGGAAATTACAACACCACCTCCTGCAAGAAATAACGGGCGTTTTGCTTTATATAAAACTTTCAGGGCACGTTTAAGCTGTCCGATATGGACATCTGTGTTTGGTTTGTATCCGCGGATATTGACATTCTTCGGATATTCAGCACTGCCCAGTTCTGCCATAACATCTTTCGGCAGGTCAATAAGAACAGGACCAGGACGTCCGGTACGGGCAATATAGAATGCTTCTTTGATAATACGGCCAAGATCCTCACGTCTGCGAACCGTTACACCATATTTAGTGATGCTGCGGGTGATCCCTACGATGTCTACTTCCTGGAATGCGTCATTTCCGATAAGATGACGGGCTACCTGACCTGTAAAGCATACAAGAGGGACACTGTCGTAGTTGGCAGTCGCGAGGCCAGTTACGAGATTGGTAGCTCCAGGACCGCTGGTTACAAGACATACTCCCACTTTTCCAGTGGTTCTGGCATATGCATCGGCTTCATGGACAAGAGCCTGTTCATGACGTGGGAGAATGATCTTTACGTCATTTTGTTTGTAAAGTTCATCACTGATGTCGATGGTGCAGGCACCGGGATAGCCGAAAAGATATTCTACACCTTCTTCTTTTAAGGCTTTGACTAAAAGTTTGTTGCCGGATATTTGTTTCATATGTTGGACCTCCTTTTTGTATGGGGACTCAGGCGAAAAAAAACGCCCCGGGCTGTTTGCCCAGGGCGAAAACTGTTCCGCGGTACCACCTGTATTCAGAGTTTTTACTCTGCACTTTATCAGTACTGATATACTGTGTTCCAGTAACGTGGAACTGACGTTGACGCCTACTTGGCATATTAATAATATACCGTTGGGATCACTGCTCGAGGGCTACTTCTATAACTCGTTCACGAAAGCTTCCACCTGCCGCTTTCTCTCTGCGCTTCACAATGTTATATACTCCTCCCTGTCATTGCATTTTCGTATGTTGTTCAGTTATTGTTTATTGGTAATTATTATACATTTGGAGATATGGTATTGTCAAGTCACTGTTTTACTCTACAGTTACTTTATATTACATCATCGTTTTTCTTTTCTCAGGGATTCCGGCAATCCAGGCAGTTCCAGTATCTGGAATTCCCCCACGGAACTTTATATGTTATTTCAGATATTTTTCTCTGTTTTCTTCCGTATTTGCATAAAATTCTATTTCTGAAAGTTCCAGCAGTTTCGTTTTTCCAGTCATTTCTGTCAGCTTCTTATTAAATTCCTCTTCACTGACAGGTGCATTCTCCTGAATTTTCGCATAATAATCACTGTCATATGCATTTTCCTCCTGAAGTATTCCATACCAGCTATATTCCTTTGTTCCGTCACCATGCACTAAACAGCTTCCTATTTCACTTGACAAAATGCAGGTTTCTGCTTTCTCGGAACAATCCGGCAGATAATAATACAATTCTGTTCTGGCATCCTGATATGAATTGGACTGTTCTGCAACATAAACCCCCGTACCAGGATAACATCCGATAAATTTCTCAATTTTCTTAACCTCATATGGAAAACCTTCCCTGCAGGTATATATCTTATAAACTCCGTCATCTTCCAGATGCTTCTTTGTATCTTTGAGAAGTACCAGATCCGGAACATTTCCAGGATTAATCTGAACCAGTGCAAACTGAAAACCCCTTGTAGAAATATCGGTTGTTGTACCGTCAGGCATTGTCCAGGAAACTCTTTGTCTGGATAATTTTTCGTTATATCCTTCTATCGCTTTCTTATAATTTTCTGTCTTTTTTCCTGCCAGTGTTTTATTACAGGAGCTGCATACCAGGCTGCTCAGTATCACCAGAAAAAGAGCCGCCTTTTTCACTTTTCTCTTTAACATACCATTCCCCCTTATTATTTATTCTGTACGGAACTTATCCAGCGTTTTCTGATAATCTTTTTTAAACAGCTGTTTTTTGTCACGCTCGCTTCCTCTGTCTGTATAAATAGCGGAAATAAAGGTAATATCTCCTTCTACAGCAGTATAAATATCCGGTGCTGTTTCAAGAAGTTCACCCTCTGCAAGTTCAGTCCAGCCACCATTCTGTGACATTCCAATACGTTCATCCTCTGCCTTCAGTCCATGAGACTCTAAAAGATTTCTATAAGTATCCATATATTCCTTCTGTTCTTCTTCTGTCAGATCTGGGTCTGTTTCATACGTAAATTTAAGGACATAATCCCAGTCATCGCCGCAGAACAACGGATTTCCCGGTTCAGACTCTGCATTCCTTACATAAATATCCCCGATTCCCTGTACCTGATATCCAACTCCTCCTGCATAATCAAACTTTGCTCTATATACACTCTGATCCGTATGCGGAACAAACATTTCCTCAAATCCGCTCTTTCCATACTGAAAAAAAGATACCGTCACAATGCTTTCATTTGCTTTCCAATAATTATCCAGTGCAATATACGTTTCTCCCTGATACTCATACGTAAATACACTGGTCTGACGATATCCGATACTTCTCCAGGTATATCCTGATATATCCATCTTCTTCGATGCTCCTGTCGTTATCTCACCGGAATCCTGATATTCATACATCACAAGGCATATACCGCCAACGCCTTTTTCTTCTGAATAATCAGAAAACTGCACTGTCAGCATTTCCGGCTGTTCATCGTTATCGAAGTCTTTTATTGTTGCTGAAAGCAGTCCGTGAAAATCAGTCTCCTTCCAGTTATCTGCCTGTTCTGCTTCTGCTGTATGAATATTCATAACTCCATATTGTGGGATCAAGGTCTCCTCTACATAGTTCCAGAAAACTTCCTCTATTTCATCTTTTGATGCCGCATATGCAGTTTCTGAAACTCCCCCTGTGCATCCCAGTATGATACACATGCCAACAACTGCCATACTTCTTTTTCCTTTTTTCATTTTCACTGCCCTCCTTCGCCTTACTGTAACTCCATAACCTGATTGTTGTTTCACTGTTTTTTATTTCTATAATTAAAAATATTTTAATAAAACAGTTGTTTTCACGCAATATGTGACAACATATGTGCTATTTTTTTCTAATAACCATGTCACATTTTTATTATTATCTGCAAAACTCATTCATATTTTCATGTATCATATGCATTTTATATTTTTTCTTGATTTATTCAGATTAAAATTTTATAATATTTCTAAATATACATTATCTTATCCAGTTTAGGAGGATGATCCTATGTCACAATTCAGCACTTATCTGAAAGAATTAATCAGCAGTCACGGAGAATCCATTGCCTCATTGTCCAGAACCCTCGGCATTGAAAGGACTTCTATCCACAAGGCACTGACTGACGAGAGAACCCTTTCTTATAAATCTGTTCAGACACTTGCTCAGCATTTTGACCTGACTATAGATGAACGGCAGGAATTTTTCCGCTTATATGATACCCGGCTTCAGGGAGAAGAAGCTTATGAGAACCGACAGGCAGTCTGTGATCTGCTGAACACACTGGCAGCCATTAATTTCACTATGCCCTCCCCACCAGAGGTTTCTTCTGTACCTGTCACAGATCAGCTGATCCGGGGCGAATATGCTGTACACAGCCTTATCCGCTCCGTATTAATCTACGAAACCTCTCACTCTGCACTCTCTGATACAGAATTTGAATTACTGGTTCCTGAAAAGTTAAATTTAACAATGGAGTTAATGGAGCTCTGGCTGAATGGGCGAAACTTTGTCGTAAACGAACTCCTTTGCCTGAAATCCGGACGCAGATCCGGTTCCCCTGCACGTAAAAACTTGCAGAAACTTAGTTCCATCATTCCATTATGTCTGGCTTCCAGAGGAAACTATAAACCTTATTCTTTCAAAAAATCTGCTCAGACCTACGCCATGTCCCCGCTGAATTATTATATCATTACTCCAAATTATCTTATTTTGATGTCCGAAGATTTAAACACCGCACAAATCACCAATAATAGAGAACTGATTTCCTGTTATCTGAATTTTTTCCATACACTGATACAGAACTGCGATCTGTGGGTGCAATGTAGTTCCAACATTCTGGAAGTACTGCAGGAATATATTACAAAAACGGATAACGACAGCCTTCAGGTCCTGATGTCACAGCCCTGCCCCGGCCGTTACATTACTCCTGAAATAATAAAAAAATATATGTGCAGTGCTGATATGCCTTACAATCCCATGTTTCGCCTGGTAGAAAAACATTTCTCCACCCTGCGAAATATCTCTCAGAATTACCTTACAATCTTCTCTGAGGAAGGACTGAACACGCTTGTAAAAACCTGCATACTTCAGGATCTGCCACCACAATATGTGCCTCCCCTGGATCCTTCTGACATTAAACTTATGCTGACATCTTTGTACAACGAAACACTCCAGGGAACCGTAACCAGCCTGATTGTCAGGCCAAATATCGTACAGATACCGGAGTATCTGACTGTTTATGCAACCCCTTCATCCGGCCTGCATTTTTATACTACAAATTCTTTTATATTCGGGGCATACTGTTGTGATATTCATATTTCAGATAATACACTGTGCAGAATTTTTTCTGATTTCTTCCACGGCCTGTCCGGAAGTCCCATGGTTTATTCCATGGAAGATACTTTACATATACTGAAACAGTACATATCCCGACTCCCGTAAAAAACAAAGAATCTCCTCTGACATAGCCTCTGTCAGGGGAGATTCTTTTGTAGTATTGGTGTCCAAAATATACCTTCAGCCCAATTCTTTTCTGTGTGCTAATATGTAGCCTCTGACACTCAGATCATAGATTGAGCCTATCACACCGAAAATACCTCCAAATATCAGGTTTAATACTGCAAAAACGATCAGCATAACTGTCTGCGATTCATAATAATTTACAATATTGCTGTGGTCTGTCTGAAAATAATCTGCATTTTTTCGTGTTCTTCCGGCCTGCACCAGATTCCATATTCCTATGATAATAGTCAGAAATCCATATCCAATAATGATCAGCATTGTCCCGATTATAATCTGAAATATCCCAATCGTTTTCCATATGGTTGCGCCGGTTCGTATTTTTCTGACCGCCGTATCCAGAACTGCCTGTGAGAAATTTCCATTTTGTGCATTCACAACTGTCTCTGCTTCCATTCTTTATCCCTCCTCTTATTTTTTCCAGATGTTTTCTTAATAAATAAACTTCTGTACTCTAGCTACGTAAATAATTATATCCTCAAAAAATCAAAAGAGAAGACTGTGCCGGAAGTGTGACACGCTTATGCACGTTTCTGTCACAGTTCATGCAGAAGAAAACGTTTATCCTAAAATGCTTTTCAGGTCTTCTTCCGGTGTTGTTACCGGAGCAATGTTGTAGTTTTCTACCAGATAGTTCAGAACATTAGGGGAAATGAACGACGGCAGAGTAGGTCCTAAACGAATATTCTTGATTCCTAAGTGGAGCAAAGTAAGAAGAATGCAGACCGCTTTCTGCTCGTACCAGGCAAGAATCATACTGAGTGGAAGTTCATTTACGCTGCAATTGAAAGCTTCAGCAAGAGCGACTGCTACTTTGATAGCGCTGTAGGCATCATTGCATTGTCCCATATCCATAATTCTCGGAAGACCGCCGATGGTTCCAAGATTAAGATCGTTGAAACGATATTTTCCGCAGGCAAGGGTAAGGATAATAGTATCATCCGGGGTCTGCTTCACGAAATCTGTATAATAATTTCTGCCTTTGCGTGCACCATCACAGCCGCCTACCAGGAAGAAATGACGGATATCCCCAGACTTGACTGCTTCAATCACTTTATCTGCAACTCCCAGAACTGTTCCATGCGCAAAACCTGTCATAACCTCTGTTCCGCCGTTGATTCCGGTAAACTGAGTGTCTTCTGTGTAACCGCCAAGTTCCAGAGCTTTCCTGATCACCGGTGTGAAATCTTTTTTGTCATCAATGTGAGTAATGCCAGGAAAAGATACCATCTCTGTGGTAAATACTCTGTCTGCATAACTGTCTTTCGGAGGCATCAGGCAATTAGTAGTGTAAAGAACCGGTGCCGGAATATCAGAAAATTCTTTTTGCTGATTCTGCCATGCTGTTCCGAAATTTCCTTTCAGGTGAGAGAATTTTTTCAATTCCGGATACGCATGTGCAGGAAGCATTTCACCATGGGTATAAACGTTGATGCCTTTTCCTTCTGTCTGCTGAAGAAGGAGTTTGAGATCATAGAGATCATGTCCTGTCACTACAATGAAGGGTCCCTTCTCTACTTTCAGAGGTACTGTTACAGGTATGGGTGTTCCAAAAGTTTCTGTATTCGCCTTGTCCAGAAGCGCCATACAACTTAGATTTATTTTTCCCACTTCCAGCACTACAGGAAGTAATTCCTCCATTTTCCAGTCTTCTGCCAGGGTGAACAACGCTTTATAGAAGAAATCATTAACTTCCTGATCTGTATACCCCAAAACCATTGCATGATATGCATAAGCTGCCATTCCCCTGATTCCAAACAGGATCAGAGATTTCAGAGAACGGATATCTTCCTCTGCATTCCACATGCGTTTCATATCATAATTGTCTGTATTTCCACATCTTGACGCACAGGCCGCACAATCAGGAACGATTCTGTTCTTTTCTGCATTCACTTTATTAATCATTTCACAGATGGATTCGTCATCAAAAGCTACGTTAGTAACTGTGGTAAAAAGTCCCTCAATGATAATCCTGTCTGTTGTTTCTTTTTTCTGGTTGTTTGCACAGGCACGGGCAAGTCCGATAAGGGCGCCTGTCAGTTCATCCTGCAATCCTGCAGTATTTGCTGTTTTTCCACATACTCCTGCTTTTCCTGTACATCCACCGCATCCTGCAGTCTGTTCACACTGAAAACAAAACATCTGTCTGTCCATTTTTTATCTCCTTTATACTATATTTTTTACATGTTATCCACAATATATCCATCTGTAGAGATGACTTTTACCTGCCATGGAATAAATTTTCCACTATTTCTCAGCGCATTCTCTGCTGCTCTGGCAAGTCCGCCGCAGCACGGAACTTCCATCCGCACAATCGTTACGCTCTTAATATTATTCTGTCGGATGATCTCTGTCAGTTTTTCACTGTAATCACCTTCATCCAGCTTCGGACATCCAATCAGCGTAACTTTTCCACGGATAAAATCCTGATGAAAGTTCCTGTAAGCATATGCTGTACAATCTGCTGCGATCAGAAGATGAGCTCCGTCAAAATAAGGTGCGTTAACAGGTACCAGTTTGATCTGTACCGGCCACTGCCTGAGTGCAGTTGCTGTCATATTTTCCTTCACTGCAGCCTCATCGAATGCTGCTGCTTCTCTTTCTGTAAAAGAAATTGCATTGGTGGGACATACCGGCAGGCAGTTGCCAAGTCCATCACAGTAATCATCCCGCAGCAGCTTTGCTTTTCCGTTCACGATTCCAATTGCCCCTTCCTGGCAGGCACTGGCACATAAACCACAGCCGTTGCATTTTTCTTCATTAATGTGTATGATTTTACGGATCATATTTTTTCCTCCTGTGATATTCTGATCTTATATATGAATATTTGCTGTCATTGTTTTCTGTTTCCCGATCACATGGCAAAGTATATCCTAGAATTCTCTTTCTGTATGTTGTAAAAACAACATTTTTTCAATTTTTATATACGAAAATATCCCTGAAACTCCGTAAGTTTCCATATCTCATCCTTTACAGGACATTCTCTTTGGAAAATAACGAAATCA
>CAKRVX010000008.1 GCA_934409175.1 uncultured Blautia sp. | reverse complement strand
CATTGTAGGTCCCACAGGTGCAGGAAAGACAACTATGGTGAAACTGCTTATGAGATTCTATGATCTCAATGGCGGAAATATTAAGGTAGACGGTTATGATATCAAAGACTTTAACAGAAGCAGTCTGAGAGAGATGTTTGGTATGGTGCTCCAGGATACCTGGCTGTTCTCAGGAACCATTATGGAAAATATCCGTTACGGACGTCTGGATGCCACAGATGAAGAGGTGATCGCAGCAGCAAAGGCAGCTCATGTACACAACTTTATCATGCAGCAGCCGGGCGGCTATGACATGGTTCTGGATGAAGAGACCAGCAATATTTCCCAGGGACAGAAACAGCTTCTCACTATTGCCAGGGCAATCCTTGCCAATAATAAGATTCTGATCCTGGATGAGGCAACCTCATCTGTAGATACCAGAACCGAAGTGCGTATCCAGAAAGCCATGGACAATCTGATGAAGGGCAGAACCAGCTTTGTGATCGCACACAGACTTTCTACCATCAAGGATGCAGATCTGATATTGGTTATGAAAGACGGCGATATTATCGAGCAGGGAAATCATAAAGAACTCCTTGCTAAGAAAGGTTTTTATTCTGATCTGTATAACAGTCAGTTTGAAAACAGGGCAACAGCATAAAGTATATATGATATAAACGAAAATCCTTCGGCAGTATCCGGAAAAGATGCAGATACTGACCGGGGGATTTTTGTATCATATTACGTTGGTTATCCCTTTTCGGACAGGACAGAATATGCTATAATAAGAAACTATCTTCTGTATTTCAGAAGTAAAAGAAGTGATAAATGCAACTGGAAACAAAAATATTAATTATAAGAATATCAGAGGATAATTGATATATGACAGACAAGAAAAACGGCAGAGTATATCTCGGATATGTACTGGAAAAACTAAAGGAACGTATTTCAGAAATCAGTGTTTCCCTGGTGGAAGGTCAGAAAGAAGTAGAGGGAATGCATGAGTATTACTGGGAAAACTATACAGAGATGGATCAGTATGGATATGAGAACTATGATAATCAGCAAGCTCTTTTTCGCCAGATTTCTGCTAATGAAGAACAGTTAATCCTGAAACAGAGATTCCGCAGAATGATAGATTCTCCTTTTTTCGGAAGGGTGGATTTTATTTATGAAGGAGAGGATGAACCTGAGATATTTTATATAGGAATCGGAAATTTCGCAGAAAAAGCAGGTCATATTCCCCTGGTCTATGACTGGCGCGCACCTGTAAGTGGTCTGTTTTATGATTATGACAAGGGACCTGCTTCCTATGAAGCACCATTGGGAGAGCTAAATGGGGAAATTGCTTCTAAATGGCAGTATAAGATCCGCAATGGGAAAATGGTTTATGAGTTTGAGAGTGATGTGAAGATCGATGATGAAATTTTGAAAGCAGAACTTGGCAGTAACGGTGAAGTACAGCTGAAAAATATAATCCGCACCATTCAGAAGGAACAGAATGCCATTATCCGAAATACAAAAGACAGAATTATGGTGATCCAGGGAGCCGCAGGAAGTGGGAAAACTTCTGTGGCACTTCACAGAATTGCCTATTTGCTTTATCATGACAGGCAGAATCTGAAGTCCTCCAATATTCTGATTTTGTCACCGAATGGGGTTTTTTCGGATTATATTTCCCATATTTTACCGGAACTTGGTGAAGAGAATATTCAGGAGATGAGTTTTGATCTTTTTGCTTATAGGCAGTTGAAGGATACAGTGTCAGACTGTGAAGACCGTTATGATGAGATTGAATGGAGAATTCGTTTCCCAGATAAGATATCCTTTGCAGAGAAGAAACAGTCCAGGGAATTTGTAAATCTTCTGGAGCGTTATGCTGTGGAACTGGAAGACAGTCTTATGAATTTCCGTGATATTGAGTATAAAGGATTTGTAAAAACAGAAGGGGAGATCATAGAGTTATTTTATTTTAAATTTCAGGATTTCCCACTGCTTTCCCGTATGGATGCTGTCGCAGAATATTTCATTGATGAAGTGGAAACACTGCGTGACAGAGATATGGCCGATGATGAGAAAGAACTGATTCGTGAGAAATTTATGAAAATGTATGCAACCAGAGATCTTTATGTTATTTACAATCAGTTTCTGAAGGAGAACGGATACAGAACTCTGCCGAAGGTTCCGCTGGAAAAACGAAAACTTAAATATGAGGATGTTTATCCGCTTCTTTATTTGAAATACCGTCTGCAGACGCAGCAGGGTAGAAATAATATCAAACATCTGGTGGTAGATGAGATGCAGGATTATTCCAGACTTCAGTATGAGATATTACAGAAGATTTTTTCCTGTCGTATGACTATTCTTGGAGATCGTGCACAGACTATGGATGATAAGCAGCAGGATGTACTGGAATTTCTGCCGCATATATTTGGCAGAGACATTCACAGGATCATTATGAATAAGAGTTACAGAAATACGGTAGAGATCGCGTCTTATGCGAACGCACTTGCCGGAATTACAGATATGGAACTTTTTGAACGGCATGGGGTACCTGTGGAGGAAAAGGTATTTATGGGAGTGGACAATGCAGCCGGTCAGATCGCTGCCATGTTGAAACTTGGAGAAGAAGAATATGAAACAGCTGCCGTTATCCTTCGCACTGAAAAAGAGGCAGAAAATATGTGGCTTTTACTAAGGCAGTTACTGGAAGAAACAGGATTTGATGTAAAAAACAGGTTGTCCCTGCTGGACAGAAACAGTACAAACTTCCGTAAAGGACTTACAGTAACAACATTTTATCTGGCAAAAGGTCTGGAATTTGATCAGGTATTTGCAGTATTTCTGAAGAAAGACCAGACACCACTGGTTTGTCAGGCAAGATATATTGCTGCAACAAGGGCTCTTCATGAGCTTCATATGTATGAGACAGAAAAATAAAATATTACAAAAATATTACACGTTTTACTGAAAAAACAAAGGTAATTCCTGATTTACAAAATCATAAAAATATTTGATATACTAATATGAAATAACAACGAGGCGATGGCTCTGTTATTAGAGGAAAACCAGTATAAATGTATGAGATTGTAACAATTTCACAGGAAATTCATATTAAGCCCGGGAAATCAGGTTGACATATATGTAATAAAATTGTAAAATATAGTTACTGTTTATAGATTAGAACGGAATGGAATGCTTATTTCCGTTTTAAAAACAGTGAAAAGTGGTTAAAATAATCTGTAATTTAAGAGAAATTGATATATCTATTCTAAGGAGGATATTATGAAAAATAAAAAAGTACTTATGTTACTGGCTGTGACAGTTGTATTATCCAGTGCACTGACTGCCTGCAACTTTGGCGGTAACAAAGATGACGATACCAGTGTTGTTCAGGTAACTCCAACTCCGGAACCAACGAAAGCACCGAAGGCAACATCTACTCAGGCACCTGCAGATGCGCAGAATACAACCTATACATCAAAGAATAAAACAGTATCCATCAAGCTTCCGGACGCAACCTGGTCAAATAAATCCGATTCAGACGATATGGTAAGTTTTGAATCACCAAAACAGGGAAAACTCCTGATACTTCATGGCTCAGGTGATGAGGCAATGTCCGTTGCTATTATTCCTAGTTCTCAGGATACAGCGACTGCTCTGGTAAAAGCGGATAATCTGGTAGAGGGAACTGATTTCGAAATCCAGGATTATAAATCAGAAGAAATTGGCGGAGCAAATGTATACAGCTATACCGTACATTATCTTAATGATAAAAGCGAATATAAATATGTGGTAAACAAATATATTACAGATAACACATCAGAATTTTACAGTGTTGCAGGATCTGCTTTGACAGATGATGCACTTTCAAAGATTAAAACTTCAGTAGACTCCTTTAAGATTTCCGGTGATTCTGCACTGAAGGCTGCTACACCTGGTACTTCATCCAGCACAGCAGGAAATACTGCTGACGGTTCAGGCACAACAGCTACAGATGGTACATCCACTGACAACACAGCTGCTACAGATGGCACATCATCTGATAGCACTGCATCAGGAGATTCATCTGATGGAAGCTATACAGACGACGGTTCTTATTCTGACAGCAGTTATTCGGGGGATTCCTATGATTATGATGATGGATCATCTGATGGTTACTATGCAGATGGAACACCGGTAGGAACTGATGATCCGGATTATGATACAGATCAGACCAGAACCATTTACAGAAATTCCGATGGATCTCCACTGGTTATTTATCCGAATGGAGATGGAACATGGTGTGATGATGATGGAAATACCTATGATTTTGCAAACGGCGAAGATGTTTATGATGAGAATGGTGTAGATTACTATTACCATGGTGAGCCTGCTTACGTTCGTTATATGCCGAAAAATCAGGATTAATAAAATCAATAATAATGTTGTGCTGACGGCTGCCCGATGGCAGCCGTCTTCTTGTCTCCGGTTATATTTTATGATATGATATACCCTAAAGTGGAGGAAAGAGAGAATGGAATCATATGGAAAATTTGCCAGTGTTTATGATATGTTTCAGGATAATGTGGATTATCGTTCCTGGGCAGATTATATCATACAGACTCTGGCTGAGGAGAATATAAGGAATGGTTTGGTTCTGGAACTGGGATGTGGAACTGGAACCATGACGGAACTTCTGGCAGATGCAGGATACGATATGATCGGTATTGACAATTCAGGAGAAATGCTGGCAGAAGCCATGGAGAAAAGAGAAGAGTCCGGGCATGATATTCTGTATCTGATGCAGGATATGCAGGATTTTGAACTATATGGTACAGTCCGGGCAGTGATCAGTGTCTGCGATAGTATGAATTATCTGACAGAGGAAGAAGATCTGGAATATCTTTTTGCACTGGTTAATAATTATCTGGATCCGGGCGGAGTGTTTATTTTTGATATGAATACGATCCATAAATACCGGGATGTGATAGGAGATACTACTATTGCCGAGGATCGTGAAGATGGGAGCTTTATATGGGAAAACAGCTATGATCCGGAAAACGGGATCAATGTTTATGAACTGGCTCTGTTCCTTCCGAGAGAGGACGGTCTTTATGAGAAGTGTGAAGAAGAACATGTACAGAGAGCCTATTCGAGAGAAAGAATCTGTGAGATGATCAGGAAATCAGGGATGGAGATAGTGGCTGTTTATGATGCATATACAAGGGAACCAGCAAGAGAAGACAGTGAACGTCTTACTTTTATTGTGAGAGAACATGGAAAGAGTGCTGCAAATGACTATCATGGAAATATACCACGGAAGATACAGCACGAAGAATAAACGATAACAAGGAGAAATTTTATGAGTGATTATATTATCAGAGCCATTGCAGCAAATGACCAGATCAGAGCGTTTGCTGCAGTAACTACAGATACAGTAGAAACAGCAAGAAAGGCACATAATACAAGTCCGGTTGCCACTGCTGCATTAGGCAGGCTTTTGACAGCAGGTGCTATGATGGGTGTAATGATGAAAGGGGATAAAGATATCCTAACTTTGCAGATCAAGGCAGGAGGACCACTGGAGGGAATCACCGTTACTGCGGATTCCAAAGGAAGAGTAAAAGGATACGTGGGAAATCCAAATGTCTGCATTCCGGCAAACAGTAAGGGTAAACTTGATGTGGCAGGAGCTGTTGGCGTAGGATTTATGAATGTGATCAAGGATATGGGATTGAAAGAGCCATATGTGGGACAGGTCGCACTTCAGACCAGTGAGATTGCAGAAGACCTGACATACTATTTTGCTACCAGTGAACAGGTTCCGTCAGCAGTAGGTCTGGGAGTTTTAATGAATAAAGATAATACAGTACGCCAGGCAGGTGGCTTTATCGTACAGCTGATGCCTTTTGCAGAAGAAAGTACAATTGCGAAACTTGAGGAGAATGTGCAGAAGATCAGTTCTGTGACCAGCCTGCTGGAAGAAGGCCATACACCGGAGAGCCTCCTGGAAAAAGTCCTGGACGGCTTTGATATGGAAATCAATGAAAGTGTTCCCACAGAATTTTATTGTAATTGCAGCAGAGAAAGAGTCGAGAAAGCACTGATCAGTATTGGTCGTAAAGAATTAAATGAAATGATCCAGGAAGGAAAACCAATTGAGATGAACTGTCATTTCTGTAATACGAATTATGAATTTACAGTAGAGGAATTAAAAGAAATCTTACGTAAATGTAAATGACAAAAAGGGGTAGAAAATGAGACACGGTTATATCAAGACAGCGGCAGCAACACCGTACATCACTGTTGCAGACTGTAATGCCAATGGAAAAGAAATCATAAAACTGATCCGCGAAATGGAAAAAGAACATGCAAAAGTGATGGTTTTTCCAGAACTTTGCATCACTGGTTATACCTGTCAGGACCTGTTTCTGCAGAGACGTCTTCTGGACAGTGCATGGAATAAATTACTGGAGATTGCTGAAGAAACCAAAGATGTGGATGCGCTGATTTTTCTGGGAGTTCCGTACAGAAATAACGGAAAGTTATATAATGTAGCGGCAGTGCTTAACAGAGGAGAGATCATTGGTCTGGTACCGAAAACATATCTTCCAAATTATGGAGAATTTTATGAACAGCGTCATTTCGTATCAGGAGCAGGATGTCTGGAGTATGTAGATATTAATGGAAAAAGGGTTCCTTTTGGAACAGATCTTCTTTTTGTATGTGAGGAAGAACCGGAGCTTGTGGCAGCAGCAGAAATCTGTGAAGATCTTTGGGTAACATTACCGCCAAGCGTGATTCATGCACAGGCTGGAGCAAACCTGATCGTAAATCTGTCAGCAAGTAATGAAATGGTAGGTAAGGACAGTTATCGCAGGGATCTGGTGAAAGGTCAGTCTGCTCGTCTGGTATGTGCTTATGTATATGCTAATGCAGGGGAAGGAGAATCTACTCAGGATCTTGTATTCGGCGGACAGAATATGATTGCTGAAAATGGAGTGATCCTGGCAGAAGGAAAACGTTTCAGGAATGGTACCGTGTACAGCGAGATTGATGTACAGAGACTGAATGACGAAAGAAGAAGACTGACAACTTACCAGCCAGCAGATGACAGTGATCATCTGAAAGTCCGTTTCCATCTGAAGCCAGAGAAAACAAAACTCACAAGAAAATATCCACAATATCCGTTTGTTCCTTCAGGAAAAGAAGAAAGAGATATGCGTTGTGATGAAATCCTGAATATTCAGGCCATGGGACTCAAAAAACGTATGGATCATATTCACTGCCACAAAGCGACAGTGGGACTTTCAGGAGGACTTGATTCGACCCTGGCGCTTCTGGTTATTGCCAGAGCCTTTGATTTGTCCGGAGCACCGAGAAACCAGATCCATTGTATTACCATGCCGTGTTTTGGAACTACAGACAGAACTTATCAGAATGCATGTAAATTAAGTCAGTGTCTGGGTGCAACTTTGAGTGAAATTAATATTAAAGAAGCGGTTAATGTGCATTTTCGCGATATTGGCCACAATCCGTCCGTGCATGACGTAACTTATGAAAACAGTCAGGCCAGAGAAAGAACGCAGATTCTGATGGACAGTGCAAACCAGGATGGTTCAATTCTGGTGGGAACGGGAGATCTGTCAGAACTTGCACTGGGATGGGCCACTTATAATGGAGATCACATGTCTATGTATGGCGTAAATGCGTCTGTGCCTAAGACACTGGTACGTCATCTGGTCAGATATTATGCAGATACCTGTGGAGATGAAAAACTGACAGAAGTTCTTCTGGATATTCTGGATACGCCTGTAAGTCCGGAGCTTTTGCCGCCTAAAGATGGAGAGATTGCACAGAAAACGGAAGATCTGGTAGGCCCTTATGAGCTTCATGATTTCTATTTGTATTATATGCTTCGTGCCGGATTTGAACCAGACAAGATATACAGACTGGCATGTGAGACTTTTGAGGGAATTTATGATAAGAAAACAATTTTCAAATGGCTGAAAACCTTCTACCGGAGATTTTTTGCTCAGCAGTTCAAACGTTCCTGTCTGCCGGATGGTCCTAAAGTGGGAAGCGTTGCTGTGTCACCAAGAGGAGATCTGAGGATGCCGAGTGATGCCAGTGCCAGAGTCTGGCTGGAACAGCTGGAAAATGAGTAACATAAATAGTAAAACTACAAAAGCGGAGAACAGATCAGGTGTTCTCCGCTTTTTTCAGCGCTGATTCAATGGCGTTGAGAAGCACCAGGGAGGTGTATTTCTGGTCCTCGGAGTATTGAATGTTATCCAGTGATTGTGAGGAATAGATCTGGCTGGCAATGGATTCCAGAGCCGGTTCCATGAGAGGAAACATAGCGGAAGTACTTTCACTTAAGTTTACCAGACGAATGGACTGGATCTTATCTGTATCTACAGAAACTTCCAGGTCAAAAGTATTGTTATTAAGTTCAATGGAAGATGTGTAGATTCCAGGCTTATAGCGGCTGTGCCGCTCGGTAGATGAGTTTTTTGCATGCCCTGGACCGAACATAAAAAACAGTACCACAGCCAGAATGATTGCCAGGAGAAGAAAGACCGCAGTATAAACTATTTCCTTCATATGTAGAACGATGATCTTGGTTTTTGAACTCATGGTACGCGCCTCCTGGTTGGTTTTGTTATATCCTATTACAGAACAAAGGGATTTATGATATACTTTTACAGAGAAATGGTGGCTGTGATAATGCCATTCACTGCTTACTGCCCTTTGCAGTTGAAGCAGTGATTTACCAGATTTGATTAAAAAGCAGAAAAATTACTGGATATAGAGTGTGCAGTAAGGATAAATAAGGGAGATCATATGTCATTACAATTTATAATCGGCAGTTCCGGTGTGGGAAAGTCCTGGTACGCATATCAAAGGATTATACGAGAATCCATAGAACATCCGTCAAAGAATTATTATGTGATCGTACCGGAACAGTTTACCATGCAGACACAGAAAAGTCTGGTGGAAATGCATCCGGGAAAAGGAATCCTGAATATTGATATTCTAAGTTTTGAGCGTCTTGCCTACCGCGTTTTTGAGGAAACAGGGGGAGATGACCGGAAGATTCTGGAGGATACCGGAAAAAGCATGGTACTACAGAAGATGGCGCAGCAGCACAGAAAAGAACTTTCTTATCTGGGAAGTCAGATGAATAAGCCGGGATATCTGGATGAGGTGAAGTCTCTTCTGTCAGAATTTATGCAGTATGATATTAAAGAACAGGATCTGGAAGAGATGAAGAAACAGGCGAAAGATCAGACGCTTCTCTATATGAAACTTCAGGATGTAGGAGTGCTGTATCAGGCATTTTGTGGATTTCTGGAAGGACATTATATGACAGGGGAAGAAGTCATGGATGTCCTTCTTAAAATGCTGCCTTTTTCGAAAAAATTAAAAGATGCTGAAATACTGTTTGATGGATTTACGGGATTTACGCCTATACAGATTAATGTGATCCGGGAACTTCTGGAAATTACAGATAAGATATCAGTGACTGTAACCATGGATGAACACGAAAATGCTTTTTCGCAGGGAAAGCCATATCAGCTTTATTATATGAGCAAAAAAATGATTCATACTCTGGCAAATCTGACCAAACAACTGGAAGATCCGGTTTATCTGAAGGAGACTGAAAATTCCAGATTTGCCAATGCTTCAGCATTGGGGTTTATGGAAAAACATATTTTCAGGTACGAAAAATCGGTCTTTGAAGAAGAACAGGATGAAATTCAGATGTTTCGGGCATCTACACCTTTAAACGAAATGAGGGAAACTGCCAGACGAATGGCTGAACTTGTGCGCAGCAGAGGATATCGATATGGGGAAATGGCTGTGATCACAGGAAATCTGGAAGAATATAAAAGACTGGCCGGACAGGTATTTGAGGAAGCACAGATTCCTTATTTTATAGATGAAAAGCATACAGTGCTGATGAATCCGTTTGTTGAATATCTGCGTGCTGCAATAGAGATGGTGGTACAGGGATTTCCGTATGAAAGTGTGTTTCGATATCTGCGCTGCGGAATGTCAGCCGTGAACAGAGAACAGGCAGATAAACTTGAGAATTATGTAATTGCACTTGGAATACATGGATATAAAAGATGGTCCGAAAAATGGGTCAGATTGTACAGAGGAATGAATCCGGATGAAATTCAGGAACTGAATGAGATCCGTGAGGTTTTCGCAGAGGAAGTCAGTGGACTGGCAGAAGGTTTTGGACCTGGCAGGAAAACAATCAGAGAGTATTGTATCAGTCTGTACCAGTTTATAGTGAAAAGTCAGGTGTGGGAAAAACTGAAAGGTCAGGAACAGGTTTTCAGGGAACGTGGAGAGAAAGCCATGGAAAAGGAATATAACCAGATTTATGGGATCGTGATGGATCTTCTGGATAAAATGGTGGAAATCCTTGGAGATGAGACTGTCAGCAGACAGGAATTCCGACAGCTTTTGGAGACCGGGTTGTCTCAGGCGAAGATTGCACTGATTCCGCCAAGCATGGATCAGGTTATGGTTGGAGATATGGAAAGATCCCGATTAAAGGATATAAGAGCATTGTTTTTTGTAGGAGTTAATGAAGGTAATATTCCTAAGAGCACACAATCAGGGGGAATCCTGTCAGAGATGGACCGGGAATTTTTCCAGGATCAGGGAGTAGAGCTGGCTCCTGGGCCAAGAGAACTGATGAATATGCAGAGGTTTTATCTGTATCTGAATCTTACCAAGCCATCAGAATTGCTGACCCTTTCTTACAGTGATACAAATGCCAGAGGGGAAGGCAGCAGTCCTGCATATCTAATTGGAAGTATAAGAAATATGTTTCCGACGTTGCAGGTAGATGATGTGCAGACAGGCGAGAAAATATGTTATCCGGAAATTCCTGAGACAGGTCTGAATCTGTTTTTGGAAAAGCTGTCCCAGGAAACAGAGCCAGATCAGATGAAAGAGAAAATGGATCCTTTATTCGAAGAACTTTACAGCTGGTATCTGAGAAGTCCGGAATATAAAAATAATGTTCGGAAACTGGTACAGGCTGCGTTTGTGCGGAAACCTCAGGATGTGATCAGCAAGAGTGTGGCAAAGGCTCTTTATGGAGAAATTTCACCGTACAGTGCGACAAGACTGGAGCGTTTTGCAGCTTGTGCATTTGCCCATTTTCTTCAATATGGGATGAGATTAACTGAACGTGTGGAATATGAATTCAAAGCTATGGATATGGGAAATGTTATGCACAGGGCGCTGGAGGATTTCGCAGAAGAAGTACGAAAAATGGGACTTCAATGGTCGGAGCTTACAGATCAGCAGCGGGAACAGATTGCGGATCTGTGTCTGAACAGGATCGTAGCAGATTATGGTAATACTGTGATGAAGAGCAGTGCCAGAAACGAATATATGATCGAAAGAACCAGAAGAATTCTTCAGAGGACAGTATGGGCACTGCAGAAACAACTGCAGCAGGGTGAGTTTCAACCGGAAGGTTTCGAGGTTTCTTTCGGCGGTGGCAGAATTGACCGTGTGGATATTATGGAGGATCAGGATAAGGTATATGTCAAAGTTATCGACTATAAAACCGGAAATACATCTTTTGATCTGGTCTATCTGTATCATGGACTGCAGTTACAGTTGATGATCTATCTGGATGGTGCACTTCAGGTGGAGAAGAAAAAATATCCGGATAAGGAAATCATTCCTGCAGGAATTTTCTATTATAACATTAAAGATCCTATGGTTCAGGAGAAGATTGATGCAGATCTGGAAACAGTCAGCAATGGGCTGATGAAGGAACTGAAAATGAACGGACTTGTTCAGGCTGATGCAGAACTTGTATACAGAATGGATAAAAATCTGAGTTCCATCCCAGCTGCATTTAACAAAGATGGAAGCTTCCGTAAAAGCTCATCTGTGGCGAACCGTGAACAGTTTGATGTGCTGGAACGTTATGTAAAAGCGAAAATAGAAAAACTGAGAAGCTCTATCATGGAAGGAGATGCGCGGGTCGAACCCTATGAACTGGGAAAGAAAAATGCATGTGTCTATTGCCCTTATAACAGTGTGTGCGGATTTGACCGGAAGCTTCCTGGTTATGATTTCCGCAGGCTGAAAACTTTTCCAGATAAGGAACTATGGGACGCATTTGACAGGGAGGTGCAATAAGATGGGAGTACAATGGACCAGGGAACAGCAGCAGGTCATTTCCCTGAGAAACAGAAATATTCTGGTCAGTGCAGCAGCAGGGTCTGGAAAAACAGCGGTGCTGGTAGAACGTATTCTGAGCAAGATCACAGATCCTGTGGCTCCGGTGGATATAGACAGACTGTTGATCATGACATTTACCAGAGCGGCAGCCGGTGAAATGAAAGAGAGAATTTCTGATGCCATTGAAAAGGCTTTATATGAGGACCCCGATAATGAACATCTGCAGAGACAGACTACTCTTTTACACACTGCACAGATCACCACTATTGACGGATTCTGCGCTTATATCATCCGGAATTACTTCCATCTGATCGGGCTGGATCCGGGGTATCGGACAGCTGATGAAGGAGAATTAAAACTTCTTCGTGGAGATGTGCTGAAGGGGTTGCTGGAGGAATATTATGCCAAAAAAGATCCGGAATTTGAGAAGTTTGTCGAGTGTTTTGCATCTGGCAAAACAGATGAAGGATTGGGAAATCTGATAGAGAAACTGTACGAAATGGCCATGAGTAATCCTTTTCCGTCAGAATGGCTGCAGGGATGTCTGAAAGATTATCAGATGAGTACTGTACAGGAATTAAGAGAAACGGAATGGATGAAACTTCTCTGGGATGCAGTGAGGGATGAACTGAAGGATGCAGAACTTCTGATACAGGAGGGGAGAAAAATCTGTATGGAGCAGAATGGTCCTTATTTGTATGATGAAGCACTGGGCAGTGATCTTCTTCTGATCAGAAAGTTAAGAGAAGTGGCAGAAGCAAAGAACTATGATGAAATGACAGTTCTGCTGCAGAAACCGTCTTTTGCGCGATTGAGTACAAAGAAAACTCCTGATGTGGATGAGCAGAAAAAACAAAGAGTAAAAGATCTGCGTGAGGAAGAAAAAGAGATTCTGAAGGAACTGGGATCGAGATATTTCAGAAATACAGAAAGAGAAATCCTCGAAACACAGATGTATACCAGAGAACCAGTGGAAATGCTGGTGAAACTTACAGAAGAATTTATGAAACGGTTTTCTGATGCAAAGAGGGAAAAAAATATTCTGGATTTTACGGACATGGAACATTTTGCGCTGCAGATTCTTATGGAAAAGGACGGAGAGGAAATTCATATGTCCCAGGCTGCCAGAGAACTTTCTGCAAAATATGATGAAGTGCTTGTGGATGAATATCAGGACAGTAACTTCGTGCAGGAACTTTTGACTACCAGTGTATCCGGATGGATCAACCAGCGCAAAAATATATTTATGGTGGGAGATGTGAAACAGAGTATTTACCGATTTCGTCTGGCCAGACCGGAACTGTTCATGGAAAAATATAAAAGCTATGAGACCAGTGAAAGCCAGGAGCAAAGAATCGATCTCCACAGAAATTTCCGAAGCAGAGCACAGGTTCTGGAAAGTGTGAATTTTATTTTCAGGCAGATCATGGGTGAGGACCTGGGTGGAATCAGCTATGATAAAGATGCAGCGCTTTATCCGGGTGCATTTTTTCCGGAGGGAAATTCAAAGGAATTTGTAAAAACGGAAGTTCTGCTGGTTGAGAAGGATTCAGAGGAACTGGATGAAGATCAGGAGAACCAGAATGCTCAGGAACTGGAGGCGCTGGCCATTGCCCAGCGGATACAGGAAATGGTAGGCAGAGAGGAAATTGTAGATAAGGATACAAAGAAATACAGGCCATTGGAATATGGAGATATTGTTATTTTGCTTCGAACTGCTTATGGCTGGGCCGAGACGTTCCGTGAGGTGCTGGCGTCACAGGGAATTCCTGTATACTGTACATCAAGAACAGGATATTTCTCTGCACTTGAGATCGTTACAGTATTGAACTATCTGAAAGTCTGTGATAATCCTTTGCAGGATATTCCGCTGATGGGGGTATTGCGTTCACCAATCGTGGGATGTACTTCTCAGGAGCTGGCAGAGATCAGAATCAGATATCCACAAGGTCTTTTGTATGAGAGTATTCAGGCGTACGTGCTGGATAAAACAGTTGAACAGAATGAAACAAATAGAAAACTCAGAAAATTTATTGAACTTATGGAACAGGTACGAGATATGGCTACCTATACCCCTGTTCATGAACTGATTTTATTTATTCTGAAGGAAACGGGATACGGAAATTACGCCAGAGCACTTCCGGGAGGGGAACAGCGATATGCCAATCTTTCCATGCTTGTTGAAAAAGCAATGGATTATGAAAAATCCAGCTATCGTGGTTTGTTCAATTTTGTTCGCTATATTGAACAACTTCAGGCGTATGAGGTGGATTATGGCGAAGTAAATCTGGCAGGCGCTGGAAATACAGCAGTAGAAATCATGACTATTCATAAAAGTAAAGGACTGGAATTTCCGGTAGTATTTGTGGCAGGAATGGGGAAACAGTTTAATTTTCAGGATATGAATGCCAGACTTCTCCTTCATCCGGAACTGGGACTTGGAGTGGATGCAGTGATTCCTGAAAAAAGGATTATTGCGTCTTCTCTGAATAAACAGATTGTAAGAAGACAGCTTCTGAAGGAAAGTCTGGGAGAGGAATTAAGAGTTCTTTATGTAGCTATGACCAGAGCAAAAGAGAAACTGCTTCTTACAGGAACTGTAGGGAAAATGGAAAAGCTTATGACCTCATTGTCTCGTTTCCTGGATGAAAAAGAAGAACGGCTTCCGCTGGGAGTACGTATGAAAGCAAAAAATTACTGGTCCTTTGTGCTGCCTGCTCTTACGAGGCACAGGGCTATGGGGGAACTTCTGGGTGAGTATGGTGTACTCATGAAAAGACAGGAGGGAATTTATGATGATAGATCTGAATTTATCATAAAGAAGATTACAGCGCGGCAAATGACAGAGAAGGCAGTTATTTTTCAGACAGGAAGTCAGATGCAGGAGGAAATTCTGAAAGACTGGGATGAAATAAAAGTCTATAATGAAAAAATCAGGGATGAAATAGAAAAGAGATTTTCTTTTGTATATCCATATGAATACCTAAAGGAGATTCCCGTGAAAGTAAGTGTTTCAGATCTGAAAAAACGCAGCTGGCATGATGAGGATGAACAGGAAACTGCATCTGTGGCTGCGGCAGAACAGGAAACAGAAGCACCTGTTCCTACGTTTATGAGTGATAAGCAGGAGGAGTACCGAGGGGCAGCCAGAGGTACAGCATACCACAGAGTTATGGAATGCCTGGATTACACATCAGTGGAAACAGAAGAACAGCTGAAGGAGCAGTTAAAAAATCTGCTGGAGAGCAGGAAACTGACAGAACAGGAAGCAGATTGTATTCGTGTAAGAGATATAGAGAAATTCGTAAACTCCGCTCTGGGACAGAAAATGAAAAAGGCGGCAGAACGAAATCTGCTTTACAGAGAGCAGCCGTTTGTAATTTCGCGAAAGGCAGATGAGATTGATCCTTCGTGGAATGCAGAGGAAAATGTGCTGATACAGGGAATCATAGATGCATATTTTATAGAAGATGATAAAATTGTTTTGGTGGATTATAAAACGGACAAGGTGTGGAAAGGACAGGAGAACAAACTCATTGAACTGTATCATACGCAACTGGAAGATTATGCCAGAGCACTGGAAAGTATGACTGGTAAAAGAGTAAAAGAAAAGATCATTTATTCATTTACATTGCATAAAACAATTTCTGTTTAAGTTTAATGTTCTGTTAGGTTCAATACTTTGACCTAATATATGCACCTATAAAAATATCCGGTGAGGATGGACGCATTATACGCGCCATCCTGCCGGATATTTGTTTTTCAGAATCTGATTGACCAGTTTACCGAAACCGATGGGATATCCGTCGGCACAGAGAAGATGCCAGCCTTTTTGGTGAACTGCTTCTTCTGGTTCAATGTTTAAAGTTTCACCCTTCAGATATCGCGTGATCCTTTCGTCGGAAACGGGAAGGGAAATAATGGCTTCTGCTTCGCCTTTATGGATAGCCAGGGCCAGTGGCTGAGAAGGCTCAAAACGGTTTTTCTTAAGATCACCCAGATAGAGACCGTTTCGCAGAAAAGTAATTCCGCGGAAATTGTGAGAAACCGGTGGCAGGTAGTAGACTTTATCCCCGCGGATTTCCACACGCTCCCAGTCAAAAGGCTGACCGCCCAGGCTTTTCAGACCAATTTCCTTCAGAAATTCTTCAATCAGCGGAAATGCCTTTTTATCTGGCTTTGTGTATGGACGGTTATTGTCCTGGATAGCCTGCCCTTTTTTATGGAAAAGGGCCAGGAAGTGACCTTCTCCATTCATTTTATGGGGGAAGATACGGATGCACTTGGTAAGTTCCGGACTACCATTTCCCCATTGTGGGACACCGTGGGAGAATCCCTCATAATCTTCTATTTCAATCAGTTCCATATCAGACCTGTTTTCCAGGAGCCATGATACGGTTTCTTCGTCCTCGCAAGGCGCGAAAGTGCAGGTGGAGTAGAGCAGCAGTCCGCCTGGGCGAAGCATGTCTGCAGCCTGCAGGGAGAGCTCTTTCTGAATTTGTGACAGTTCCCGGGATTTTTCGGGAGTCCAGTCTTTAGCGAGAGCTTCTTCTTTTCGGAACATCCCTTCTCCAGAGCACGGAGCATCCAGGATGATCTTATCAAAAAATTCAGGGAATGATATGGTAAGTCTGGCAGGCGTTTCATTGGTTACAAAGACATTTGGAATGCCAAAAAGTTCCAGGTTGCGAAGAAGGGCTCTGGCGCGAGAGGTACTGATATCGTTAGCTACCAGGAGCCCCTGACCCTGGAGAGCGGCACCTGCTGCTGTAGCTTTTCCACCGGGAGCTGCACATAGATCCAGAACTTTGTCTCCTGGTTCAATGGGAATACGGGAAGCGGGAGTCATGGCGCTTGGTTCCTGGAGGTAATAAAGCCCTGCCTGATAATAGGGACATCTGGATGGTCGGACGTCTTCTTCATAGAAGTATCCGTTTTTGATCCAGGGTATTGGCCTGATAGAAAATGGAGCCAGCTTTTCGAAGTCTTCGCAGGTGATTTTGGAGGTGTTTACCCTGAGGCCATAAGTGCGGGGAGCGTCGAAGCTGGAGACAAAACTAGAATATTCATCCCCAAGCATTTGCTTCATGCGAGTGAGAAATGCCGGGTGGAGCTGTGGTGTATTTTCGTTCATAATTGATAAATTTCCTTTGTTGTATTTTGGGCGATTGTTTCATAGATATCAGGGTAATTATAAGGGATAATTGATTTTTACTAAATAGTATTGACAAAATGATATTATATGACATATAATATCGTAAACAAAACAATATTGTTGAACTGTATAGTATGCAGCCGGGAGAGAACGGTTGTGGTTCTGAAATAGCAGCATATGTACAGAATATAATTGAGACAAGGGAGTGTGCATATGGTTTTTAATACAGGTGCTGCGCTTCTGGATGCGGTTGTTCTGGCAGTTGTTTCTAAAGAAAAGGAGGGAACTTACGGATATAAGATCACGCAGGATGTGCGGGGGGTTCTTGATGTTTCGGAATCTACTTTGTATCCGGTATTGAGGAGACTGCAGAAGGATGATTGCCTGGAGGTTTATGATATGGCTTATGCAGGACGTAACCGGCGCTATTATAAGCTGACGGACAGAGGTGCTGCGCAGCTTGAACTTTACAAAGCTGAGTGGAAAATTTATGCATCCAAGATCACTGGGATGTTTGAGGGAGGAATATGACAATGGACAGGGCACAGTTTATGAGAGAACTGGAGAATTTGCTTGCTGATATTCCGGAGACGGAGAGACGGGAAGCCCTCGAGTTTTATGATAATTATTTTGACGATGCCGGACCTGAGAATGAGGCTTCGGTAATACAGGAACTGGGGAGCCCACAGAAGGTGGCTGCTATCATTAAGGAGGACCTGAAAGGTTCGACAGAGCGGTATGAGTATGGAGAGTATACAGAGCATGGTTACGAAGATCCGCGGATGAAAGAGGCGGGGCAAATGCCGGAGAAGTATGGAGCTGATCGAAAAAGAAATTCATTTTTCAGGAAAGGAAATCAGGCAGTGCTGATCCTTGCGGTGATTGCGTTAGTTTTTATTTCTCCGTTTATTAAAGGAATGCTTGGTCTGGCTTTGAAGATCGTGCTGACAATTGTATTGCTTCCGTTTGTATTGGTTGCAGTTCTTGGGTTGGGAAGTTTTGGCCTGTTGATCGGTGGGATTGGAGCTGTTGCAGTGGGAATCGGATTTTGTGTTTCAGCACCGGCAGCTGGAGTTCTGGCAATGGGAATTGGATGCCTGTTGATCGCGCTGGGACTGCTGATGGTTCTGGCAACGATGAAGACTGCAACAGCTTTGGTGCCGAAGTGGTTTCGAAAGATTACTGATTTTGGCAACAAACTGCTTTACAGGAAGAAAGGGGAGGCCTGATGAAGAAATTTACCAAAGGAATATTGATCGCGGCGGGGATTTTCGGGGCAGCAGGAATTGGGCTGACGACTGCAGGCGGTGTGATGGGAGCCAGTATGGCACAGCTGAATGGGTTTGAAAGCATCAGGAAAATATTCTGGACAGAGAAGGATGTGTCAGAACTTGGATTTCCTGATGATACTGACGATATGGATGTAGCAGATGATGTGGATGATCAGGAAGATGTTGGATTTATGAATGCGAAAAGCGAGAGTACTGCGGGCTGTATTGTATATCAACTGCAATATCAGCCGGTGGAACTGGATATTGAGCTTAAATATGATGAACTGGAACTGAAAGAAGGGGACAGTTTTTCTGTTAAAGTTTATAATGACAAAGGAAATAATGTGACTGTAAAGGAGAGCAGAGATACACTTAAGATCAGAAGCACGAAAAGAACACAGTCCAGAAAAGTATGTGTTTCTTATCCAAAAGATGTGAAGCTTAGTGAACTGGACATAGAAATGGGAGCCGGATCTGTTTATATTAACCGTGAGATTCAGACAGATAAACTGAATGTAGAAATGGGAGCCGGGGAATTTGCCGGGAATGCTTCAGTGACTGCAAAGGAAGCTGACCTGCAGATTGGAACAGGAAGCATGACATTTACTGATTTGAGTGCAGAGAAAACAAATGGGGAATGCGGCTTAGGTGAACTGGACCTGACCATGACCGGTAACGAGGAAGATTATAATTATGATCTGCAGTGCGGTATTGGAAATATGGATGTAGGATCTGATTCTTACAGTGGATTGGGCAGAGAGGATCACGTTTCGAATACAGGTGCAGACAGGAAAATGGATCTGCAGTGTGGAATGGGAAATGTGACTGTAAGTTTCTCTGGGAAAGATCATAGAGGCTGATAAAATATCTTTTGCCCCTAATACTATTAAAAGTATGTATGCTCAATAAGAGAATATTTTATAAAGAAAGTAAAGAGTATCAAGAATGAGGAAAAATAATAATCAGGAGGAAATGAACAATGAGTGACAAACGTTTATACAAATCATCAGAAAACAGTATGCTTTGCGGCGTATGTGGAGGAATTGCAGAATATTTTAATATCGATCCGACTCTTGTGCGTCTGGCATGGGTAATCCTTACCTGTTTCGGGGGCGCAGGAATCTGGGCTTATATTATTGCTGCAATCATAATTCCGAAAAAATATTGAAAATATTTTATGTCAGAAATACAGTAACAGTCAGCTGTATGCAGACAAAGGAGAACAGTTATGGTGACACGGGAGAAATTATTAAAAAGTATAAAAGAATATAAACCATTTAATGAACAGGAAGAAGTGGATAAAACATTGATCATCAACTGGATAGAAAACAATGAGAATGCATTTCTGAGAGAGAATACGGTGGCACATATCACAGCATCTGCCTGGGTAGTAAATAAAGACAGAAGCAAAGTGCTTATGGTATATCACAATATATATAATTCCTGGTCATGGCTTGGCGGGCATGCAGATGGTGAAACAGATCTCCTGTCAGTGGCAATGCGCGAAGTAAAAGAAGAAGCCGGAATATCCAATGTTCGCCCAGTGTCAGAGGAGATTTTTTCGCTGGAATCTCTTACCGTGGACGGTCATGTGAAAAAGGGAAAATATGTGTCCAGCCATTTGCACTTGAATGTGACTTATCTGTTGGAAGCAGACTCCGAAGAAACTGTTTCCATAAAAGAAGACGAAAACAGTGGCGTGGCCTGGTTTTCGCCGGAGGAAGCGTTGAAGAAGTCTACAGAGCCGTGGTTTGTTGAGCATGTATATAGAAAACTTAAGGAAAAAATGGAATAAAGTATAAAAAATGTAAAAACAGCCCATACTTCAAAGAAAAAGGAGTGTGGGCTGTTTTGAATAAAGAGAAAGAAGTGAAAGCCTATCTTGCCGGAGAATTATTGCCGGAAGAAAGAATGAAATATGAGATTGCAGAAGAAATGGGGCTGCTGGATCGGGTATTAAACGAGGGATGGAAAAGTCTGTCAGCGAAAGAGACGGGACGGATCGGGGGTCTGATGACGAAAAGGAAGAGAGAAACAGAAGAACGGATGGAAAAATGAACAATATGGCAGATATGGGAAAATTGCATATTGCCATGCAGGCGTAAAAATATTAACATTAAGATAAAGGTTTGGTCAGACTGTGAATTATAAAATAGTAATGTTGTGCAGAAAATAAAGGAATTCTGGCAGCTAACATACCAAAGCATATTTGATATACGGAGGATAATGAGATGAGATTAGCAATTTTAGGCGCAGGTGGAATTGCAACTGCAATGGCAAGGACAGTTGCAGGCATGGAGAACGTTGAAGCTTATGCAGTAGCGTCAAGGAATTTGAAACGGGCGCAGCAGTTTGCTGAGAAGTATGGGTTTGAGAAGGCATATGGTACTTACGAGGAAATGTTAAGGGATGATAAAGTTGATCTTGTTTATGTTGCAACTCCTCATTCACATCATTATCTGCATGCAAAGATGTGCCTGGAGGCAGGAAAACATGTACTCTGTGAGAAAGCTTTTACAGTGAATGCCGAACAGGCTCAGAAATTATTTGATCTTGCAAAAGAAAAAAATCTTTTGATCACAGAAGCAATCTGGACCAGATATATGCCGGCCAGAAATATGATCAATGATATTATTGCCAGTGGAGTGATCGGAGAGGTTACTGCAGTTACCGCAAATCTCAGCTATGCGATCAGTCATGTAGAGCGTATTCGTAAGCCTGAACTTGCAGGAGGAGCGCTTCTGGATGTAGGAGTATATCCGATTAATTTTGCAACGATGGTTCTTGGCGAAAAAGTAAAAGATGTAAAAGCAACCGCGATTTTTCAGAATGGTGTAGATATTCTTGACAGTATTGTGATGGTATTTGAAGGAGACCGCATGGCAACACTTCAGTGCGGCGCAAGAGAAATCTCGGACAGAATGGGAAGTATTTTTGGAACAAAAGGATATATCCAGGTGCAGAATATCAATAACCCGGAAAAAATTACAGTGTTTGATGCAGATCATAAAGAAGTGGCATCTTACCTTCCGCCGGAACAGATCACAGGATATGAATATGAGGTAGAAGCCTGTATGAAGGCAATTGTAGAAGGAAAACTTGAGTGTCCGGAAATGCCTCATGCGGAAACTGTAAGGATTATGAAGCTTCTGGATGGTATCCGCAAATCCTGGGAATATGAGATTCCATTGATAGGATAAAGTTTATAAATTTTTTATTTTGCATTGCAAATGCACTGTGTTAAAATAAATATAACCCTTGAAGTTATCAGGCAGGTCAGTATTTGACCTGCCTGTAAATTAATATAGGAAACAATGATCAAGGTAGTAAAATATATTACAGGGGAAATGCGGATGAGCGAGAAGGAAGCATATGTAAAATTAGATAAGGTTTCCAAGATATACGGAACAAAAGAAGTAAAGATCATCGCAGTAGACGAGATCAGTTTTGAAATCGCGAAGGGCGAGTTCGTAGTAATCGTAGGTCCCAGTGGAGCAGGTAAGACGACAGTACTGAATATTCTTGGAGGTATGGACAAAGCTACCAGCGGAGAAGTCTGGGTGGATGGAAAAGATATTGCAGGATATAACAGCAGACAGCTTACCGGATACCGAAGGAATGATATCGGATTTGTATTTCAGTTTTA
This sequence comes from uncultured Blautia sp., assembly GCA_934409175.1. Classification (GTDB taxonomy): domain Bacteria; phylum Bacillota; class Clostridia; order Lachnospirales; family Lachnospiraceae; genus Blautia_A. Next base: position 23,321 of record CAKRVX010000008.1, on the reverse strand, counting down.
TAATCTGGTACCGAATCTTACAGCATTGGAGAATGTTGAACTGGCACTGCAGATTTGTAAGGACCCGCTGGATGCAAGAGAAGTTCTTGAGGAGGTTGGTCTGAAAGACAGACTGACAAATTTCCCGGCGCAGCTTTCCGGTGGTGAGCAGCAGCGCGTTTCCATAGCCAGGGCGCTGGCGAAGAACCCGAAGCTTTTATTGTGTGATGAACCCACAGGAGCGTTAGATTATCAGACAGGTAAAGCGATTCTGAAACTGCTGCAGGATATGTGCAGGGAACGTGGTATGACGGTTATTGTTATCACACATAACTCGGCGCTGACACCTATGGCAGACCGTGTGATCAAGATTAAAAACGGCAAGGTTTCCAGGATGACGCTGAATGACCATCCTACACCGGTAGAGGAGATAGAATGGTAGGTGAACAGATATGAAAGCATTGCGTAAAGATTTCTGGATGGAGATACGCACAAGCAAGGCCAGATTCATTTCCATCTTCATGATCGTTGCTCTGGGAGTTGCCTTCTTTTCAGGAATACAGGCTTCTTCGCCGGATATGCGATTATCCGGGGATGCTTACTATGATGAAAAGAATCTCATGGACATCAAAGTAGTAGGAACTCTGGGTCTGACGAAAGATGATGTATCTGCAATCCAACAGATAGATGGAGTGGAGAATGCAGAAGGCGCCTATTCGACAGATGTTATGTGCGGAGAAGGCGAAAAACAGAAAGTTCTCCATGTGGAATCCGTCAATGAGACAGTAAACCAGATCACAGTTACGGATGGAAAAGCACCTGAGAAGAGCGGAGAGATTTTCCTTGACTATATGTTTGCAGAGAGCAATGGATATAAGGTGGGAGATCAGATGACTCTGAAACAGGACGGAGACAGTGAGCTTCTGCAGACTGTAGATTATACAGTTTGCGGCATTGGCGAGAGTCCTCTTTACATATCTTATAATCGTGGAAATACAACGCTTGGTTCCGGTGAGGTCAATGGATTTGCTTATGTACTTCCTGAGAATTTTGATCAGGAAGTTTATACACAGATTTATGTGCAGGTTCACGAAGCAAAGAACCTGATCAGTTATACGGATGCATATGAGAATCTGATAGAGAAAATACAGGCGAGAGTAGAAGGAATCGCAGAAGAACGCTGCGAGATCCGTTATGACGAAGTGGTAGGCGAAGCCAACGACAAACTTGCAGATGCGAAGAAAGAACTTGCAGATGGCAAAAAAGAAGCTGATGAGAAGCTAACAAATGCGAAAAAGGAACTGGACGACGGCGAAAAGAAACTTAAGGACGGTAAAAAGAAATATAAAGATGGCAAGAAGCAGTTAAAAGATGCCAGAAAAGAGCTGGAAGATGGAAAAACGCAGCTTGCAGATGCAAAGAAGCAGTTAGAGGATGGAAAATCTCAGATAGCCAGCGCAAAAGAGCAACTTGTCAGCGGCAAAGAGCAGATAGCCAGCGCGAAGGAACAACTTAACGCTGGATGGGCAGAAATCTCAGAGAATCAGACGAAACTGGATGATGGTCAGGCACAGCTTGAGGATGGAAAGAATCAGCTGCGCGCAGGTGAAAAACAGATTAAAGAAGCGAAAGCAACTCTTACCCAGAGTCAGCAGGATCTTGACAATGGCAAGGCTCAGATTCAGGCAGGACGAGAGCAGATTGCAGCAACCAGACAGGAGCTGAATACCAACAAAGAAAACTGTCAGCAGGGTCTGGCTCAGATAGAGCAGCAGGAGGCACAGCTTTCACAGGGAGAGGCCCAGCTTGAGAGTGACAGAGCTCAGCTTGAGGCTCTGCAGGCGCAGTATGAGCAGGCGGCAGCTTCCGGGGAGTATTCCGAGGAAGAACTGGCAGCTATGGCAGCAGAGATTTCTGCCTATAAGGAACAGGTGGATAGTCAGACGGCTCAGCTGGAAGCATCCAAAAACCAGATCGCATCAGCGAGAAGTGAACTGGAAAGCAGCTTAAGCCAAGTGGAGAGCGGACTTGCCCAGCTTGATGCAAAAGAAGCGGAACTGAATCAGCAGGAGGCAGCGCTTCCGGATGCACAGGCAAAGATTGATGCCGGATGGAAAGAAGTGAATGCTCAGGAAGCGAAACTGGAGCCTGCAAGAAAGGAAATCCAGGAGAAAGAAGCTCAGCTTACAGAGGCACAGGAGCAGATTGATGCAGCGAAAGCGAAATTAAGTTCCAGTCAGGCTCAGTTAGAGGAGAAGGAAGCACAACTTGCTTCTGGTGAAGCTGAGATTCAGGCAAACGAAGCAAAACTTTCTTCCGGTGAGAAAGAAATCGCAGAAAATGAGCAGAAGCTCAAAGACGGCGAAAGGGAAATCACTGAGAATGAACAGAAGTTGAAAGATTCCAGGAAAGATATCCAGAAAGCCGAGAAAGATCTGGCAGATGGAAAGAAAGAATACGAAGATGGTAAGAAAGATGCTGAGAAAGAGATTGCAGACGGCGAGAAAAAGATTCAGGATGCGCAGGACGAAATTAATGATATCAGCAAACCTGAATGGATGGTAACGGACCGTAATGACCTGCCGGAGTATTCGGACTATGGTGATAATGCAGACCGACTGAAAAATATCGGACAGGTATTCCCGGTGATCTTTTTCCTGGTAGCTGCACTTGTGAGTCTGACAACTATGACTCGAATGGTAGAGGAGCAGAGAACCCAGATTGGTACTATGAAAGCATTAGGATATGGGAAATGTGCGATAGCGTCCAAGTATCTGATGTATGCGCTGCTTGCTACAGTGGGCGGAAGTATTCTGGGAATTCTGATCGGTGAGAAGATTCTGCCTTATATTATTATCAATGCATATGGAATCATGTATAAAGGCATGACTCACAATATGCAGATTCATTATGAGTTTAAATTTGCCATGATTGCAGCAGGTGCGGCAACAATATGTACAATTGGAGCAACAATCTTCTCCTGTTATAAGGCACTGGCAGAGACACCTGCATCACTGATGCGTCCGCCTGCACCGAAAGAAGGCAAGAGGATTCTGGTGGAGCGAATTACTTTCTTCTGGAAACATTTAAGCTTTACCTGGAAGTCTACTCTGCGAAATCTTTTCCGATATAAAAAGCGTCTTTTTATGACAATCTTTGGTATCGCAGGAAGTATGGCGCTGATGCTGGTAGGTTTTGGAATCAGAGATTCCATTATGGATATTGCGCAGAGACAGTATCGTGATCTGCAGCATTATACAGGAACGATCATTGATGATGAGGATGCTACAGACAAAGACCGTCAGGAACTGGAAACGTTTCTTAAGGATAACAGTCAGATTGACAGATATACACATGTTCAGTTCACCAAGATGACGGTTCCGAGGAATAAATCCAATATCAGTGTTTATGTCTATGTACCTGAGAATCTGGAGAACTTTAAACAAGACGTAACACTTCAGGACAGAAAGACAAAAGAGAAATATGAACTGACAGATGCAGGTGCTGTGATCAGTGAGAAGACGGCGTCCCTGACAGGACTGAAAGCAGGAGATACCATGACCATCACAAAAGATGGCAAAGATTATGAGACAAAGATCGCGGCAGTAACTGAGAACTATATGGGGCATTACATCTACATGACAGGCAATGTCTATGAGCAGACCTTTGGCGAGAAGCCTGATTATACGGCAACTGTATTCACGGTTAAGAATGAATACAAGGCAGAGCAGGATCAGGTTGGAAATGAAATCCTGAAATATCCGGCGGCATTAAGTATCAGTTATACCAGCAGTCTGGAAGCCCAGCTTGACAGAATGCTTGGATCACTGGGAACGGTTATCGTGGTTCTGATCATTTCAGCGGGAATGCTTGCCTTTGTAGTTCTGTATAATCTGAACAATATCAATATCACAGAACGACAGAGAGAACTTGCCACATTGAAAGTCCTTGGCTTCTATGACAATGAAGTTTCGGCTTATGTGTACAGAGAGAATATTATTCTTACGTTTATAGGAGTACTGGCAGGAGCAGTATTTGGAATCTTCCTGCATCGATATATCATTCTTACTGTAGAAGTAGATGCGGTAATGTTCGGACGAAACATCAAACCGATCAGTTTCCTGTACAGTGGGCTGCTGACCATAGGATTTTCTATGATCGTTAATCTGTTTATGCATCAGAAGCTGAAGAAGATTGATATGGTAGAATCGTTGAAGAGCGTGGAATAAATTTGTGAAATCCCCCCAAACGTTCTTGACAAAAAAAGCTTTTTTCATTATAGTAGAATCCAGAAAAAGGCTGTGAAAAAGAGGAGTAGGCGGGGATGGCCCACAGAGAGGGAAGCTTATAAGCTGAAAGGTTTCCCGGGAGCGGAAGCGCTGAAGGTAGCTTTGGAGCCGGGAGGCTGAAGTGAGTGGTATGAGGAATATGGAGATTCATATACGCGCATGGTAGGCTTTCACGTATCCCGCGTTAAGGGAATGAGAGACAAACTAAGGTGGTACCGCGATTCATATCGCCCTTTGCACGTATAATGCGTGTGAAGGGCTATTTTATTTACAGGAGGACATTATGAGCAAAGAACTTGCAAAAACCTACGATCCTAAGGGAATCGAAGAGCGTCTTTACAAAAAAATGGATGGACAACGGCTATTTCCATGCAAAAGTAAACCCGGACAAGAAACCGTTTACAATTGTTATGCCGCCGCCAAATGTAACCGGTCAGCTTCACATGGGACATGCGCTGGATGAAACCATGCAGGATATCCTGATCCGTTTCAAGAGAATGCAGGGCTATGAAGCATTATGGCAGCCGGGAACTGACCATGCAGCCATCGCTACAGAGGTTAAGGTTATCGATAAACTGAAAAAAGAAGGGATCGACAAACACGATATCGGCCGTGAGGAATTCTTAAAACATGCATGGGCATGGAAAGAAGAGTACGGCGGAAAGATCATCAATCAGTTAAAGAAACTGGGTGCTTCCGCAGACTGGGAGAGAGAACGTTTCACAATGGATGAGGGATGTTCCAAGGCAGTACAGGAAGTATTCATCAAATTATATGAAAAAGGCTACATCTACAAAGGTTCCAGAATCATCAACTGGTGTCCGGTATGCCAGACTTCCATCTCTGATGCAGAAGTTGAGCATGAGGATCAGGACGGGTTCTTCTGGCACATCAATTACCCGATCGTAGGAGAAGAGGGACGTTTCGTAGAGATCGCAACTACCCGTCCTGAAACTCTGCTGGGTGATACTGCTGTTGCTGTAAACCCGGAAGATGAGCGTTACAAAGATCTCATCGGCAAGATGCTGAAACTTCCTCTGACAGACAGAGAAATTCCGGTGATCGCTGATGAATATGTAGACAAAGAATTCGGAACAGGATGTGTAAAGATTACACCTGCACATGATCCTAACGACTTCGAAGTTGGACGTCGTCACAATCTGGAAGAGATCAACATCATGAATGATGATGCAACTATCAACGAGCTTGGTGGAAAATACGCTGGTATGGACCGTTATGAAGCGCGTAAGGCGATGGTAGCAGATCTGGATGCACTTGGACTTCTGGTAAAAGTAGTTCCGCACAACCACAGCGTTGGAACTCATGACCGCTGCGGCACAACTGTAGAGCCGATGATCAAACCTCAGTGGTTTGTAAAGATGGACAAGATGGCAAAAGCTGCGATCAAAGCACTGGATGACGGAGATCTGAAATTTGTTCCGTCCCGTTTCGACAAGACTTATCTTCACTGGCTTGAGAATATCCGTGACTGGTGTATTTCCAGACAGTTATGGTGGGGACACAGAATCCCGGCTTATTACTGCGATGAGTGCGGTGAAGTAGTAGTTGCAAGAGAAATGCCTGAGAAATGCCCGAAATGTGGATGTACACATCTTCATCAGGACGAAGATACACTGGATACTTGGTTCAGTTCTGCATTATGGCCATTCTCCACACTTGGCTGGCCGGACAAAACACCGGAACTGGAATATTTCTATCCGACAGATGTACTTGTTACAGGATACGACATCATCTTCTTCTGGGTTATCCGTATGGTATTCTCAGCTCTGGAGCAGACAGACAAGGTTCCGTTCCATCATGTACTGATCCATGGTCTGGTGCGTGACTCCCAGGGACGTAAGATGAGTAAGTCTCTTGGAAACGGTATCGATCCGCTGGAAGTTATTGACAAATACGGTGCAGATGCTCTTCGTCTGACACTGATGACAGGTAATGCACCTGGAAACGACATGCGTTTCTACTGGGAAAAAGTAGAAGCTAGCCGTAACTTTGCAAACAAGATCTGGAATGCTTCCCGTTTCATTATGATGAACCTGGACGGTAAGACAGTGACAGAGCCGGAAAACTTAAATGATCTCTGCGCAGAAGATAAATGGATCCTGTCTCACTTAAATACAGTCATCCGTGAAGCAACAGAGAACATGGAAAAATATGAGTTGGGTATCGCTGTACAGAAAGTTTATGACTTCCTGTGGGATGAGCTCTGCGACTGGTACATCGAGATGGCTAAGGTTCGTCTTTGGAAAGCAGAGGAAGATCCGAAAGCTGCAAACGATGCACTGTGGACATTAAGAACAGCGCTGACAGAAGGTCTGAAACTTCTTCACCCGTATATGCCGTTTATTACAGAAGAAATCTACTGTACACTTCTTCCAGAAGAAGAGTCTATCATGATTTCCGACTGGCCGGTATACAGAGAAGAGAGAAACTTCCCGGATGCTGAGAAAGCAATCGAAGGCTTCAAAGAGGTTGTAAGAGGTATCCGTAATACCAGAACAGAGATGAATGTTCCTAACAACCGCAAGACCAGCCTGCATATTGTTGCGAAAGATGCTGATACAGCAGCAATGTATGAGAACAGCAAGAAATCCTTTGTAAATCTTGCATTTGCAAAAGAAATCCTGGTACAGACAGACAAGAACGGAATCAGCGATGATGCAGTTTCTGTAGTTGTTTCCAACGCAGTTGTATACATGCCGTTAGAAGACCTGATCGATAAAGATAAAGAAATCGAGCGTCTGACAAAAGAAACAGAGCGTCTGACAAAAGAGATTGCAAGATGTGAAGGCATGCTGAACAATCCGAACTTCGTAAACAAGGCACCTGCTGCCAAAGTTGATGCGGAGAAAGATAAACTTGCAAAATACAAAGAAATGATGGATAAAGTAAAAGGACAGTTAGAGCAGTTAAGAAAATAGAGGAGTGTTTAGATGAAACTATACAAGATATGTAATAAAATTTCCCTTCTTCTTCATGTGCTTGCAAGTGCCGTGGGCTATTTTATTATGGAGGCAATCTGCCGTCACTCGTTTATTGAAGCCTGGAATTATATGACACAGAAACCGCTGGTTTTTGCATATAATACTGCATTTATTTTTACTACTTCATTGATCGTGTATCTGTTCCGGAGAAGAACTTTCTGGAGAGTCCTGGTAACATTGTTCTGGCTGATCCTTGCCATTATCAATGGTGTATTGCTGATGAACCGTGTTACACCTTTTACAGGACCAGATCTTCATCTGATTACAGATGCATTGAAGATCGCCAATAAATACCTGCCAGCGGCAGGTGTTGTGGCGGTTTGCATCATGTTTGGAATAATAATTCTGTTATTATTGATTCTGTTGATCAAGGGACCAAAATATACAGGAAAATTGAAATACAGATATAATATTCCACTGATCATTCTGGCTGCGCTTCTTTTTGCAGGAAGTACACGGCTCGCTCTGGATAAAAGAGTCCTTTCCAATTATTTTGGGAATATTGCATTTGCCTATGAAGATTATGGCTATCCTTATTGTCTGGCGACGACCATTTTTAATACAGGTATCAGTTGCCCGCGAGATTATTCAGAAGCCGAAATAAAGAGAATAGAAAAAACTGAAAAAAATCTTCCGGAAACCCAGGACGAAAAGCGCCCTAATATTCTGTTTCTGCAGTTGGAGTCTTTCTTTGATCCAACGCTGGTGAATTATCTGAATATATCAGAGGATCCGATACCAACATTTCGTCAGCTGATGAAGGATTATTCATCAGGATATTATAAAGTACCTTCTGTAGGTGCAGGAACTGCAAATACAGAATTTGAATCCATTACAGGAATGAGCATGCATTATTTCGGACCGGGGGAATATCCGTACAAAAGTATTCTGAGAGAAACGACCTGCGAGAGTGCTCCATATGTGCTGAAAAATCTGGGTTATACCACACATGCAGTACATAATAATGAAGCGAACTTCTATGGAAGAAGATCTGTATTTCCAAATCTGGGATTTGATACATTTACTTCTGAAGAATACATGGCCAGAGAAGATGAAAAGAATCCAAATGGCTGGGTAAAGGACTGTGTACTTACAGATGAGATTATCAAATGCCTGGATTCTACAGAAGGACCGGATTATGTGTATACTATTTCTGTACAGGGACATGGAGCATATCCGGATGAACAGATTCTGGAAGATCCGGAAATTACAGTTTCCGGAGCGCCTACAGAAGAAGAGAACAACAAGTGGGAATATTATGTGAATGAAATTCACGAAATGGACAATTTCGTAAAAGAACTGACAGACAAGCTGGCTGATTATCCTGAGGATGTGGTTCTGGTTATGTATGGCGATCATCTTCCGACAATGGGACTGACTGTAGAAGATCTGGATAATAAATATCTGTTCCAGACAGAATATGTCATGTGGGATAATTTCGGATTGAAGAAGAAGAAAGAAAATCTGGCAGCATATCAGATGGCAGCGGAGGTTATGGATCGTGTAGGCATCCATGAAGGAACAATTTTCCGTTATCATCAGGCAAGAAGAAACACGAAAAATTATCAGGTGGATCTGGAAACACTTCAGTATGATCTGCTCTATGGAAAACGTTATTCTTATGGCGGAGAAAATCCTTATCAACGTACAAGAATGAGAATGGGTATTTATGATGTGACCCTTGATTCCATACAGTGCATATCAGAAAGCGATCATACTTATTATATCAAGGGATCGGAGTTTACCCCGTCCAGTCAGATAAAGCTGAACGGGGAATGGTATGATACGGTTTACCTGAATCCGACGACATTGATGATTACAGGAACTGAATTGACGGATTTTGATCGCTTGTCGGTGATACAACGAAGTAACAGTTCTACCCGAAAACCGCTTAGTAAAAGCTATGACAGATCCTGCTATGCGCTATACGCGCAAAATAAATGGAAACTGGAAACAGATTCTGAGCAGGAACAATAACATAATAATTTTGTCGGATAAAATATTACGATTGGTACTGGACATCTTCCACCACTATTATATAATGTTAGAGTAACTAAAGAAAATCAGGGGTAAAAAGCTTTTTACCCCTGATCAAAACTCGATATCTACGGAATACTTCACAGCGAAACGACGTTTGCATTTTCACTGCGATCAGTGCAGAGCATGTGATGCTGGCATACTGGATCCTGGATATCTCAAATACATTATAGATAAGTGGTGGAATTTTTTTATGAATTACGAAGAAGCAGTTGCTTATATTGATGAAACTCCCAAATTTACAAAGAAAAACAGTCTGGATCATACAAAGGAATGTCTGAAACGTCTGGGAAATCCGCAGGATAAATTTAAGGTGATCCATGTAGCCGGAACCAATGGCAAAGGAAGCACCTGTGCATTTATTACTTCTGTTTTACGTGAAGCAGGATATTCATGTGGGTTGTTTACTTCTCCTCATCTGGTGGAGATAAATGAGAGATTTCAGATCAACGAGGTAAATATTGATAATGACACATTTCTGAGGGCTTTTGAGAAAGTAAAGGCACTATCAGATGAGCTGGTCGCAGAGGGCAGTTATCACCCTACTTATTTTGAGATGCTGTTCCTGATGGGAATGGTGATCTTTGCAGAGGCAGGTGTAGATTATGTAACACTGGAAACAGGTCTGGGAGGCAGAATGGATGCGACTACTGCCGTGGAAAATCCGATTGCCTGTGTCATTACTTCTATCAGTCTGGATCATATGCAGTATCTGGGAGATACTGTTGCAAAGATTGCAGGAGAGAAAGCGGGTATTATTGTACCGGGTGTACCGGTAATCTATGATGGTAATGATCCGGATGCTGCCAGAGTGATCAGCGAAAAAGCCAGAGAACTGGGAAGTCCGGCTTATGAAGTAAAAAAGGAAGATACGGAAATTATAAAAAATACGTCAGCAGGCATTGATTTTTCATTTCGAAATGATTATTATGGGGATACGGTTTTCTCCATTCCATTCATTGCGAAATATCAGGTAATGAACAGTGCACTTGCATTAAAAACCATAGAAGTTTTGAAAGATATAATTCCTGTATCCATTGATAAAATTCATGAAGGGATTGCCAGAACACGCTGGCAGGGCAGAATGGAAACTGTACTTCCGGGAGTGATCGTAGATGGTGCACATAATGAGGACGGAGTGGAGAAATTTGTGGAAACTGCAGAACACTTTCAAAAAGAATGTCCTCTGACACTGCTTTTTTCTGCAGTAGATGACAAAGACTATACAGATATGATACATACGATCTGTAGCAGGATTACTTTCCGACATATCGTGGTTACTTCAGTAGGTGGCTATCGGGAAGTACCGGCAGAGAAGTTTGCACGGCTTTTTACAGACGCGGGAGTAGCATCTGTGGAAGCAATAGAAGATACCGGGCATGCATTTGAAAAGGCTCTTGAATCCAAAGGAGAAGATGGCATGCTTTTTTGCGTAGGGTCTCTGTATCTTGTGGGTGAGATTAAAGATATAATCAGGAGAAATAAAAAATGATTGATTATGAAGAGGAACTTAAGAAATTTGAACCGTGTCTGGATGTGACAGATGCAGAAGGTGCCATATATGAGAGAGAATTAACAGATATTCTGGATATTCTCCAGGAGGTCCTTCGTGAGGCGAAAAGCCAAAGACGCGTAAAGTAAGGAGAAACAGATGAACTGTATGAATTGTGGAGCCTTTTTGGCAGATAAGGATCTGGATTACTGTCCGCGATGCGGCTGTAATGTACTGATCCAGAAAAAAGCGGAGTATCTTTCCAGGCACTATTACAATATGGGGTTGGAAAAAGCCAGTGTCCGCGATCTGTCTGGGGCTATCAGTTGTCTGAAGCAGAGTCTGATTTATAATAAACACAATATTCAGACCAGAAATTTGCTGGGACTGGTGTATTTTGAAACAGGTGAGGTAGTGGTTGCACTCAGCGAATGGGTAATCAGTAAAAATTTGCAGCCGACCAGAAATCTTGCGACAGAGTATATCAATAAACTGCAGGCGAATTCAAATAAGCTTGAGGCAATCAATGAGACAATCAGAAAATATAATGATGCTTTGAACCTTTGCAGAGAGGGACATGAGGATATGGCGGCTATCCGCCTGAAAAAAATTCTGACTCAGAATCCGAAACTGATCAAAGGCTATCATTTGCTGGCACTGATTCAAATGAAAGAAGGAGAATATAACAGAGCGAGAAGAACCCTTAGGAAAGCGGCAAGAATAGATAAAACCAACACTACAACACTGAGGTTTCTGAAAGAGATTGATGAGCAGACAGGTGTGACTACTAAATTGGAACATCAGAAAAAGGGATTTTTCAGAAATACTGATGGGAATAAAAATGAGACAGACAATGCCGGTGCGGATATGGTAATTCAGACACCTGCATATAAGGAACGTTCCAGAGTATCTTTGTTTTTTACTTTGGTGGCTGGATTTGGTGCAGGCCTTCTGGCATTTTACCTTCTTGCAGTGCCTTCTATTCGCCAGGGAATTTACAGAGAGGCTAATCAGCAGATTGTTAAATACAGTGACGCTGTATCCAGTCAGGGAGCGGAACTTACAAAAGTTCAGAATCAGGCACAGGAATCAGATGATACGGTAGCAGCAGCCTCCAAACAGATAGATGAAGAGAAAAAAAAGAGCAGCAGTTATGAAGCACTTCTCGAAGCCTATACTGCTCTTCAGCAGCAGAATGTTGATGAGGCTGCACTGAAGATTCAGAATGTTTATGCAGATACGCTTTCGGACAGCCTCAAGGGAATTTATAATTCTATTTGCAGTAGCACAGGCGTTACAGGAATAGAGGAAAATTCAGCAGGAACTTCAGATGGAAACGTGGCAGATAGCACAACTGAGACTTCTGTGAATGACAGTGCAGATAACAGTGATTCGTATGATAATGGGGATAATGCAGAAGACACGTCAGTTTACGACGATAGTTCTTCTGATGATAGTGGTTCCTATGATGACGGTTCTTACGATGATACAGGATCATATGATGATACTGAATACTGATCAGATGTAGTATATAAAATACGAAAGAGATACACATAAAAGTGATGTGTGTCTCTTTTTTTGTCATAAAAATACTTTTAATGTTTGTGTGATAAAAAACTCCTCCGGGAAGGAGGCAGTGAAATTTGGTTATAAAATGAGAAAACAGATAAAAAACAGGAGGAAATAAAAAATATGAAAAGCAGATTTGAAGTACAGGGAAATTGTTTAACTGTTCATCTTCCGGAAGAAGTAGATCATCCGGTATCGGACGACATACGCAGAGAGTCAGATAATATTATGCGAAAAAAATATATCAGGACCATGATATTTGATTTTTCGGGGACTATGTTTATGGACAGCTCCGGAATCGGTTTGATCATGGGAAGATACCGGGCGATGGGAATGCGGGGAGACTGTATCCGTGTAACAGGTGTCAGTGCATATATTGAGAAACTTCTTCATTTATCGGGAGTTTATAAATTTGTGGAAATATGCAGGTAAGGTTAAAGGAGGGAAAAGAAGAGTATGATGGAAAATACCAATGAAATGCAGATTATTTTTGACAGCCGGCCTGCGAATGAAGGACTGGCAAGAGTAACTGTGGCTGCTTTTTGTACACAGTTGAATCCTACACTGGAAGAGGTGGCAGATTTAAAAACTGCTGTTTCGGAAGCAGTTACAAACTGTATCATTCATGCATATGATGGAAAAGTGCAGAAAATAGAAATGGATTGCCGCCTGAAAGGTCAGGAACTTCTGGTTGATATCAGAGACTATGGAACGGGTATACCAGACATAAAACAAGCGATGGAACCGTTGTTTACTACCAGACCGGATAAAGAAAGGTCAGGGATGGGATTTACTTTTATGGAAGCATTTATGGATGAAGTGACAGTAGAATCACAGCCGGGAAAAGGAACGACTGTGCATATGAAAAAAATCATCGGGAGGTAAGAATGGAGCATACTCTTGCTCTCATCGAGCGGTCACAACAAGGAGATAAAGAGGCAAGAGACACGATATTTAAAGAAAATGCAGGACTGATTTACAGTGTGGCCAAAAGGTTTCAGGGGAGAGGCGTAGAAATGGAGGATCTGTTTCAGATTGGAAGTATTGGACTTCTCAAGGCAGTAGATCGCTTTGATACTTCATTTGAAGTTCGGTTTTCTACGTATGCTGTACCAATGATCGTTGGAGAGATTAAACGTTACCTGAGGGATAATGGTATTCTGAAAGTGAGCAGAAGTCTGAAAGAAAACTGCGTTCGTATTTACCGTAAAAGGGAAGAACTGGAAAAAATTCTGGGGAGGGAACCAGGACTGGAAGAAATTGCGGAAGCAACAGGACTTACACTGGATGATGTGGTTATGGCACTGGAATCGGGAACAGAAGTAGAATCTTTATATAAAACGATTTATCAGGGAGAAGGAAATGAGATTTCTCTTGTGGACAGAATACCGGAAAAGGAAAACGGACAGGAACTGGCTCTTAACAGGATTTTTCTGGATGAAATGCTTGGAAATCTGGAGTCAAAGGAAAGACAGATCATATGTATGCGGTATTTCCAGGAAAAAACACAGAATGAGATTGCGCAGGAAATGGGCATATCTCAGGTTCAGGTATCCAGAATGGAAAAGAGGATTCTGAAAAAGCTTAAAGATCAGATATAAAAAAGCTGCTTATGAAGCAGCTTTTTCTGATCGAAATATTATATTTTTGTATTTGAGCAGTGCAGTCTGAAGAACCAGCCCAAGAACAGCACAGGATATGATCTCTCCTGCACCTACAGTGACTACCATTAATGGGATCGGAAGATTTGCTCCATATCCGAAGCGAAGTACAAAGGGGACAATTACAGCATTTGCCACGATTGGTGGGATCGGAGCAAGAAAACGATTACTGTTTCTGAGTTTGTAGGTAAATACTGCACCAATCAGAGTTGCGATGCTTCCGAAGATGATATCTATGGGAATAGCACCTCCGAAAAGGTTTGCAATGATGCATCCTACAAATAATCCCGGGATTGCAGCAGGTGTGAAATACGGGAGGATGGTAAGAGCTTCAGAGAAGCGGACCTGAACCTCACCGTAGCTTAAAGGCGCAAATAATACGGTGAGCACAACATAAATAGCTCCGATCACTGCAGCCTGTACCAGAAAGAGGGTACCTTTGTTTTTCATATTCAATTTCTCCTTTAGTATTTTTTTTACGAGTGGAAGGTCTCGAACACTCGGTTACAGGATCCTTTTTTGACCTTGGTGATATAGGATCCAGCGATTGCAAGTATATCATTATTTTTGGATGCGGTCAATAGCTTCTATGATGGTTGTATTGACGTCATCTTCATAGAGACGCATCTGTACCTGCATTGGTGTAGGATCTGAAGTGATTTTCATATGACCGAAATGGTTAAAGAAAAACAGTACACCCACGCCGATACCTATAGAATAAGTAATCTCCAGAATAGTGAAATGCCCGGAAGGTTGTCCGGTAACCTGAGTGTAGATATTAGAAAAAAGTTTCCCTACATCGACGTCATTATTAAATGTCATAATGGAAAATCCGGCACCAAAAAATGTGGAAAGACCCACGAAGATGATCTTGATCCATTCCCAGAGAAGTCCTGGACCGGGTTTGTTTTTGAAAGTTATGATAAAATCGGATTCCCCCATGGCATTGATGTCCAGGTCTGGTTCCTTTTTCTGAATTTCGGTAATCAGATCCATGACAGAAAGTACATAACGACCAGGTTTATCAGGGGGAAGATTGATCACAGGCATTACCCGAAGCCGATTCAGGATTTTACTGTTACTGCAGGAAAGTTTGGCTACATCCTGCAGATAAACATGGGGATGCTCTACCTGAATATTCTGGTCAAGAAGCAGATAAAGTGTATCACTCATAAAAGGTCATCCTTTCATTTTGGGTTTAAAAATAAGACTTGCAAGGTAAGAAAAGATCAGAGCAGCAGAAACGCCCACAGCACAGGCTTTGAATCCGCCCATAAACAGTCCGAGCAGTCCATTGGAATCAACGGCCTCTTTTGTACCTTTCCACAGGACATTGCCGAAACCAAGGAGTGGTACGGAAGCTCCGGCCCCCGCGAAGTCTACAAAGGGCTGATAAATACCAAGAGCACTTAACAGGGCACCGCTGCAGACCAGAAGCACCATAACTCTTCCTGGCATCAGTCGGGTTTTATCCAGTAATATCTGAACGAGAGCGCAGATGAGTCCTCCTGTCCAGAATGCATGAAAATAATTCATAAAAATATCCTTTCTTTTATGGTTTGTGTATAATAAAATCAGTCTGGAATATTAAAACGTTCAATTACTACTGCGTGCGCAATCCCGGGAATGGAATCTCCTTCGTTGAAGCTGACTTTGGACAGTAAAGCTCCTGTAGGAACAAAAAGAATACGATTCCATTTCCCGGCAATCAGTTCCGGAAGGATATAACCGGCCAGAACCGATGCAGCACATCCGCATCCGCTTCCACCGGAATGAGTATCCTGGGTGGCTGGATCATAGATCAACATTCCGCAGTCCTGATGGACAGAACTGATATCGATATTCTGTTCATTCAGAAGATCCAGAAGAATTTTTTTTCCTACCATACCCAGATCGCCGGTAAAAATTGCATCATAGTCTTCCGGGGTTCTGTGAAAATCTTTGAAATGTTCTGATATGGTGCTGCAGGCAGCTGGTGCCATACATCCGCCCATGTTAAGAGAATCTTTCAATCCGAAATCAGTCAGTCTTCCGGTTGTTATGCCGGTGATAACTGCACAGGCAGTGCTGTTTCGTAAAGGAAGCTGGGTATTGGACGTACAAAGAGGGGGAGGGTCACATCCAAGTATACAGGCTCCGGCACCGGTAACCGTCCAGGTAGCAGATAAGGGCCTTTGATTTCCATATCCAAGGGGAAAACGAAATTCTTTTTCAGCACTTGCGAAATGGCTGGAAGTAGCACAGAGAATATGTTTGCCGTATCCTGCAGCGGTACAGGCTGCTGCAAGGGATAAGGATTCCCCCATAGTGGAACATGCACCGAAGAGACCGTAAAAAGGAATCCCCATATCTGCTGTGCCGAAAGAAGAGGCAACTGTCTGAGCCAAAAGATCACCTGCAAACAGTAAACGAATCTGAGAAGAAGTAAGCCCGGCTTTTTTTATTGCGAGAGTGGCTGCTTCTTTTTGAAGAGTGCTTTCGGCAGCTTCCCATGTCTCCTCTCCGAACAATGGATCCTGATAAATCTTGTCAAAACAGGAACCAAGAGGTCCGTCTCCTTCTTTCTGACTTACTATGGAAGCACAGCTTTGAATGAAGACAGGCGCTTCAAAGGAAAGACTGGCATTTCCAACTGTAAACTGACGACTCATCCTATCACCTCCAGCATTTTCAGAATATAGTAGATTACACCGAGAAGCCAGGAACTCAAAATACCATAGAGAATCACAGGCCCTGCGATGGTAAAGATTTTACAGCCGATTCCAAATACCTGTCCTTCTGCTTTATACTCAATAGCCGAGGCTGCTACAGAATTTGCAAAGCCGGTGATGGGAACAAGACCGCCGGCGCCTCCGAACTTCCCGATTTTGGAATAAAGATTGAATCCTGTGAGAAGGACACTCAGAAGAATCAGGATAAGAGAACACCAGGAACCGGCTGTTTCCTGGTTTAGTCCCAGATCTTTGGCATAATTTAAAATAAACTGCCCGATTAAACAGATCAGTCCGCCTGTCAGAAAAGCTTTACACATATTTAATCCAAGACTGTGTACTGGAGTAACAGCCTTTACATATTTTTCGTATTGCTTTTTTTGCCGGTCATGGTAAGATTGTTGGTTCATGTAAATCATCCTTTCTGGAATAAGATGTTATTAGTTTGAGAAAAAACAGGAAAGAATATGCTTTTTATTTTAGCTTTTTCGATTTTTATTTTAGAAAGAGTTTTCTGTTTTATGGAAGCCAGTTGTTATGGTAATATAACAGAGAGCCGAGTGTTTTTCCTGCTGCAACACATAATATAGTGAAGGAGAGTCCGCGCTGAAAACGTATTCGTCTGGCAAAAACAGGAAACACATCTGCCATTTCTGCAAGGGCCATGATCCATCCGCCCAGAAATATACCGGAAAATGTTCCATACAAAATAAGAAACGGGGTACCGATTGGAAGTTTCCATTCAAATAAATAGAAGAGATTTCCCAAAACAGTTCCTGCAAGAGTAATGTCTTCGTATAAAAGTATATGACTGGCTGTATGTGTTATACCTGCATATCGGGGAACGATAGAAAGTCCAATAAGAAGTCCGGTAAGACCTCCGGCAATAATAATGCCGGAACAAAGTCCTAAAAAACCTAAGAAAATCTGCTGAAACATAAATACCTCCTTTAAAAGTAAAGTTAAAGATATCATCGTTGTATCAGTATGCATAAAAATAAGATTTGTATACACAGACTGTACTTTTTGACAGATAAATAGTATAATGACAGACAGATAATGAAGTTGGGGAGGTTATTGTATGCCGGATGCATTTTCCAGAATGGAAATGTTGCTTGGTGATGCAGGGGCAGACAGATTGAGCAGATCCAGAATTGCTGTTTTTGGTCTCGGCGGTGCTGGTTCATATGCTGCAGAAGCTCTGGCCAGATGCGGTGTGGCAAGTCTTACATTGATTGACAATGGAAAAGTCTCTGTTGACTGTATTAACAGGCAGCTTTATGCACTGCATTCTACTGTCGGAAAAAGCAAGGTGGAGATTGCGAAAGCCAGGATCAGAGACATAGATGAAGGAATCCTGGTGCATACTTATGATACATTTTATAATGAAGAAACTGCCGGTATGTTTGAACTGAGCAATTATGATTACATTATAGATACAATGGATGGAGTTGAGTCAAAAGTAACTCTTATTAAGCAGGCTAAAAAATATAACATTCCGGTAGTATCCTGTATGTGGACTGGGAACAGAACAGATCCCTTCAGTCTGGAAATCGGTGATATTTCCAGAGCCGGTGGGTGTCCTTTGACACGCAGGCTCCGGTCAGAACTGCGAAAAAAAGGTATACGCAGACTGAAGGTGCTTTATTCAAAAGAAAAACCAATACAAAAGTATGAAGGGGATTTGCCAAAGGGAAGTATTTCGTTTGTGACAGGATGTGCGGGAATGATGCTTGCAGGAACTGTGGTGAAGGAACTTCTGGAACCGGAGATAAAAAGGAAAAAAGTCAGAAAAAATAAGAAAGGTTGAGGAATGAAATTTGTGAATCAGAAAATAATAGATTGTTTTAATAATCTGCTGGGAGAAGAAAAGGTACGTATTAATGAACCGATGAACAGGCATACGACATTTCGAATTGGAGGACCGGCGGATTATTTTCTGCTACCTTCTTCGGGAGAGGAAATCAGGGGAATTCTGGAAATATGCAAGGAAGAATCTCTACCATATTTTATACTTGGAAATGGGAGTAATCTGCTGGTCAGTGACGAAGGTTACAGAGGCGTGATTATTCAGTTGTATCGCAATTATGGTGGAATTACTGTGGAAGGGACTACTGTTCGTGCAGGAGCGGGGGTATTGCTTTCTCAGATTGCAGCAACTGCCAGAAATGCATCTCTTACTGGATTTGAGTTTGCAGGAGGAATTCCCGGAACGTTGGGCGGCGCTGTAGTTATGAATGCAGGTGCTTACGGAGGAGAATTGAAAGATGTATTAAAAGAGGCTACGGTTATGGACGGAGATGGAAATATTTTTACAGTTCCCGTTGAGAACCTTGCCATGGGATACAGAACCAGTCTGGTGAAGACTGCGGGATATCTGGTGCTGGAGGCAGTGATTACTTTGAAAAAGGGGAATCAGGAAATAATCCGTGAGACAATGAAGGAACTGACAGAGAAAAGAGTCAGTAAGCAGCCTCTGGAATATCCAAGCGCAGGAAGTACATTTAAAAGACCGGAAGGATATTTTGCCGGAAAACTGATCATGGATGCGGGACTTCGTGGATATCAGGTTGGTGGCGCGCAGGTTTCGGAGAAGCATTGTGGGTTTGTAATTAATAAAGAGAATGCTACCGCAACAGATGTATGCAGATTAATGGATGATGTGAAAGAAAAAGTGCAGAAACAGTTTGGCGTAACATTGGAGCCGGAAGTGAAATTTCTGGGAGATTTTTGACAGGAGATAAAAAATGCGTTTTGTAATAGTGACAGGAGTATCAGGTGCAGGAAAAACAGCGGCATTAAAAATGCTTGAAGATGCAAATTATTTTTGTGTTGACAACCTTCCTATTCCTCTTTTGGAAAAGTTTGCATCTTTGATGCCGGAGATACATGGAGAAGATGTGCAGAATGTTGCACTGGGGATTGATGCCAGAAGCGGTCGCTCACTTGACGAGCTGGAGGTTGTTCTGGACCGTATGAAAAAAGCTGGGTATGATTTTGAAATCCTTTTTCTGGACGCTGAGGACAGTGTTCTGGTGAAACGATATAAAGAAACCAGAAGAAGTCATCCTTTGGCAATGGGGGGGAGAGTTGACGACGGAATCAGGATAGAAAGAGAAAAGATGCGCTTTTTAAGAGATCGCGCTGACTATATTATTGATACCAGCCATTTACTGACCCGCGAGCTGAAACAGGAGATCGAAAGGATCTTCGTGGAAAATCAGGATTTCTGTAATATGATGATTTCGGTATTGTCTTTTGGATTCAAGTACGGAATTCCGGCAGATGCAGATCTGGTTTTTGACGTACGTTTTCTTCCGAATCCGTACTATGTGGATGAACTCAGACCACTTACAGGATTGGATGAAAGAGTTTTTGATTATGTTATGGATTGCGATACAGCCAGAGAATTTGCTGATAAGCTGGAAGATATGATCAGTTTTCTTATTCCTAATTATGTAAAAGAGGGAAAAACTAATCTGGTTATTGCCATTGGCTGTACAGGAGGTAAACATCGTTCAGTTACATTAGCACGGGAATTATACAGTAGATTGTCCAGAAATGAAAAATATGGATTCAGACTTGAACACAGAGATGTGGAAAAGGACAGACTGCTGAAAAAACAGGAAGGGTGAGACCGGGAAATGTCTTTTTCAGGGATGGTGAAGGAAGAACTTTCCAGACAGATCGGAACAGCAAGACATTGTCGGATCGCGGAGCTTGCTGCATTATTGTGTTTTTGCGGCAGGCTGGAACGTTTTCCTGATGGAAGCAGGCTGAAGCTTCAGACAGAAAATGAGACAGTTGCAAGAAAGTGCTTTACATTATTGCAAAAAACATTTAATATAGAGAAAGAAATATCTGTACGTGAGAACAGTCATCTGAAGCGGGTGAAGGTATATGTGATAGAGTTATCAGATCCCAAAGAAGTCCGGGAAGTACTTCAGGCGACAAAGCTTATCATGGACAGTAAATTCTGCGATACGCTTATTTTGCAGGATATGTTGGTGGTGCAGCAGGTCTGTTGCAAAAGAGCATATATCAGAGGTGCTTTTCTGGCATCGGGTTCTATCAGTGATCCGGAGAAAGGATATCATTTTGAAATTGTATATCCGGACGAACGAAAGGCACAGCAGCTACAGACGATTATTCGAAGTTTTTCAGTAGATGCGAAAATTGTGCAGCGCAAAAAATCATATGTGGTCTATGTGAAGGAGGGTGCACAGATCGTTGATATGCTTGCAGTTATGGAAGCAAACGTAGCATTGATGGATTTGGAAAATATCCGTATACTGAAAGAAATGAGAAATTCGGTAAACAGGAAAGTAAATTGTGAGACTGCAAATATTAATAAAACAGTGAATGCGGCTGTCAAGCAGATGGAGGACATAAAGCTGATTCAGCAGATAATGGGGTTTGAACAGCTGAGTGATGGGCTTGCACAGGTCGCAGAATTAAGGATGCAATATCCTGAAGCAACATTAAAAGAACTAGGAATGATGTTGAGCCCGCAGGTGGGCAAATCGGGAGTTAATCACAGATTGAGAAAACTGAGTGCATTGGCTGACGAGCTGCGGGAAAAACAAGGAGGAGAATTATTATGATTAAAAAACCAATCACCATTAATTTATCTACCGGACTGGAAGCACGCCCTGTGGCACAGCTTGTACAGGTAGCAAGCCAGTTTAACAGTGAGATATATGTTGAGGTTGGAAAGAAACGTGTAAATGCAAAAAGCATTATGGGAATGATGACCCTGGGACTGGATGCCGGAGAGGAAATTACACTTTCTGCTAATGGTGAAGATGAAGAGGCTGCTATGGATAGCATTGAGCAGTATCTCAGTAATCAGTAATCATAGGAACAATAAATTTAATATAAAAATAGAAACACATCTGGAAAGGAAGACCGCTTTCTGGATGTGCTTTTTGTTATATAACAGAAAATCCTGTTTGCAGGATTCTTTCTCGTGTGTTATAGCATAATAAGTTGACCATGAGAAAAAAACAGGGTATAATAAAAGCACTGTAAACAAATGTAAACAGTATCAGAAAGAACGAAGAGAATAAAAGAAACGAGGAGCGTTACAGATGTCGAAATTTTTAAAGTTTATTGTACACTTTATTGTCATATGCACCATTGTATGCGTTGTCGGCCTGGCGGTTCCACCTTTTCTTGGAATCACGACGGAGATAATGGATGATTCCAGTAAAGATACGAATTTGCCGATAGGATCCGTGACATATGCAATTCCGGTGAAAGCAGAAACTGCAGCAATTGGAGATTATATCCTGTATCAGGGAGAGTCAGCTGCCTATAAATATATGATTACTGAGATGGATCAGAAGAATAAAATATTTAAAGTAGTTAACAGGTCCGACTCAAGCGGCGAAACTATCAGTGTAGAAGTAAAAGATTATATTCCAAAGGTTGTAGTTACTGTAGGTTATGTAGGATATCTGCTTATCGCTACAGAAAGCATAGAGGGATTGATCGTTCTTGGCCTGGCAGTTCTGTTTCTGGTAATTCTTTATATTATCGCGGAACTTTGGAAGAAAGAGCCTCAGGATGATTATGAAGATGAAGATCCTGAACCGGGATATGTCAAAAGTAAAAAAGAACTTAAAAGAGAAGAAAAAGCGAGGGAACGCCGCTACAAAGAAGAAGAACGCCAGATCAGGCAGGAAGAGAAACAACACAAGAAAAACAAAAAGGACAAAAGGAAAAAGATAAAGACAGGCGGTTTTGTAGATGAAATCTACGAGGATGAACTGGAACCTGAAGTCCGTGAACAGCCGGTGACTATGCAGAGAGCTACAAGTGAAGCTCATGAACTTCTGAAAAAGGAAATTGCTGCGGCTACTGCTGACGAACCGGAAGAACAGCCGAAAGCAGTTTCAAAGAAAGTTACAGGGGATACGACAGTAGTTGTTCCGGAAACGAAGAAAGCACTCAGAGAAAATAAAGATACTGCTGCAGATGCAGCACCGAAAGAGGAGGAAATTCCTATCAGACGCATGGCGGTTCCTGCATGGTCAGCAGCACAGATTGCTGATGCAGCTAAGAACCAGGGAGATGCACCGGAAATCGTAAAGGATGATGTTACCAAAGTTACATTATTTGACTATTCGGATATTATTGCAGATGAGAAAACGCTTTCGACAGAAAACAGAACACAGCAGGAGTAAATGAAATAATAAAAGATCAGACTTTATTGCAGCAGATGTAATGAAGTCTGTTTTTTTATGTCGCTGAAGCACCACACCGCAGGAGAGAATTCTGCAAAGAGAATTCTCTCCTGAACTAAGAATAAAACATATTAATATAGAAGAAACTCATTCAGAAACTGTGAATAAGGAGAAATACCATTCCAATTGTATAGAATCCAATACAAAAAAATAATAAAAAAAATAAAAAAACACTTGCATTTTATCTGGAGGTCGTGTATACTCTCAATTGTTGTGACATTGATAGCAATGAAGCGCGAGGTTGCTGCCACAAAGATGGCAGGTTTTCCGTGGAGCGAATGTCAAGTTTGAAAACTGACGACAAGTCACTGTACAAGTTCAGAAGACCATCCA
>CAKRVX010000007.1 GCA_934409175.1 uncultured Blautia sp. | reverse complement strand
CCTATCAGTCTGTGCACGTCAACTATTGAAAGCGCCGTATACCGAACGGTACGTACGGTGCTGTGAGAGGACGGCGGCTAGTCACCGCCTCCTACTCGATTATAATTTAAAGAAAGCAAATATATATGGAGGCAGAATATGCTGACTGAACAGAGATATGAAATTATTCTTAAACTTCTGGAGGAAAAAAAGAGCATTACAGTTACAGAATTAAGAGAAATTCTGGATGCATCAGAATCTACTGTGAGAAGGGATATCACAGCACTGGATAAAGCAGGAAAACTTACCAAAGTCTTCGGGGGTGCGGTGGCTCAGAATTATAAAGTAACTGCATATGAGCCGACAGTAGCTCAGAAACTGGAATTAAACAGACAGGAAAAGAATAAAATTGCTAGATATGCGGCTGACCTGATCTTGCCGGATGATTTTGTTTATCTGGATGCAGGAACTACTACAGGGCTGATGCTGGAATATCTGGAAAGTGTAAAAGCTGCTTTTGTGACCAATGCAGTTTCTCATGCACAGAAGCTGGCTCAGATGGGAATACATGTTTTTCTGGTCGGAGGGGAGTTGAAGAGTTCAACGGAGGCATTGGTCGGTAGTCAGGCGATGCAGATGCTTCAAATGTATCATTTTACCAAAGGCTTTTTTGGAACTAATGGAATTACAAAAGAAGAAGGATTTACCACCCCTGATATGAATGAAGCTTTGGTAAAAAGGACAGCCATGAAACAATGCAGAGATGTGTATGTTCTGGCTGATGAATCCAAATTTGGACAGGTAAGTTCTGTGACATTTGGAGAGTTTTCAGCTGCTCATATTCTGACAGAAGAGATTCCAGCAGAATATCAGGAAGACAGAAATATTTTTAAAGTGGGGTCAGAAAAAAGTTGATTGGAGAAAGTGAAAATGAAATTTGCCCATATAGCAGATCTGCATATCGGAAAAAGAATCCATGATTTTTCCATGTTGGAGGATCAGGAATATATATTAAATCAGATGCTGGATATTTTTGAACAGCAAAAGGTTGAAGGAGTATTTATCGCTGGTGATGTTTATGATAAGACAATACCATCAGCAGAGGCAGTTCAGCTTTTTAACGATTTTCTTACCGGACTTTCAAGAAGAAATCTGGCAGTATATATGATCAGTGGAAATCATGATTCAGCCGAAAGATTGTCTTTTGGTGCAGAACTTTTTGAGAACAGTCATATTTATATTTCTCAGGTATACGACGGTAAATTAAAAAAAGTTTCTGTACGGGATAAATATGGTCCGCTTAATATTTATCTTCTTCCTTTTTTGAAACCGGCCACAGTGCGGTATGTTCTGGGAAAAGAAAATATTAACACTTATGAAGAGGCAGTAACTGCAGCACTTGAAAACTGTAATATTGACTGTTCCGACAGAAATATTCTGGTTGCCCATCAGTTTGTAACAGGAGCAGGGCGAAGTGATTCCGAGGAAATTATAGTAGGTGGAATTGATAATATAGACGGCAAAGTGTTTGGAAAATTCGATTATGTAGCACTGGGACACATTCACAGAGCACAGAAGATTGGAAGAGAAACACTGCGTTACAGTGGAACTCCGCTGAAGTATTCTTTTTCTGAAACAGACCATAAAAAATCTGTAACGATCGTAGAATTTCTGGAAAAAGGAAATATACAGATCAGCATGGTGCCATTGATCCCGAAACGTGATATGCGCAAATTAAAAGGTTCCTATATGGAGCTGACTGCAAAAGAAAGTTATACAGACGAAAATAGACGGGATTATCTGCAGATCACATTGACAGATGAAGATGATATTCCGGAAGCATTGCAGAAACTGAGAACAATTTATCCTAATTTGATGTACCTTGAATATGATAATAAACGGACGAGAGAAAACAGAGAAATTCAGGCGGTTACCATACAGGAAAAAAAATCAGAACTAGAATTATTTGAGGAGTTTTATGAATTATTGAATAATGAACCAATGAAAGAAGAACAGACTGTTTTTCTGAAAAAATTAATTGAAGAACTGAAGGAGAAATGCATATGAAGCCAATCAAATTAACATTATCTGCATTTGGGCCATATGCAGGAAAGACTGTTATTGATTTTACCCGTTTAGGAGGACAGGGACTGTTTCTGGTGACAGGAGATACCGGGGCTGGCAAGACAACGATTTTTGATGGAATTACTTTTGCTCTGTATGGGGAAACAAGTGGAGGAATCCGTGAAACATCCATGCTCAGAAGTAAGTATGCAAATCCGGAAACGCCTACTTATGTGGAGTATGTTTTTGAATATAAAGATGCTGTATATACTGTGAAACGAAGTCCGGATTATGAGAGACCGAAAGCACGAGGCACAGGGATGACCATGCAGAAAGGGGAGGCATTGCTTACTTTTTCAGACGGAAAGTCTCCTGTGACGAAATTGAAGGAAGTCAATCAGGCAATCACAGAACTGATCGGGCTGGATATGAAACAGTTTACGCAGATCGCTATGATTGCGCAGGGGGATTTCAGAAAACTGCTTCTGGCAGATACGGAAGAGAGAAGCAATATTTTCAGAAAACTTTTTCATACAGATATTTATAAAGTGATACAGGAAAAACTGAAATTTGAAGCAGGCAGTCTGGACAAAACTTATAAAGAACTTCTGCGCAGTATAAGGCAATATACAGAACAGGTCAGATATTCGGCAGCGGATCCGTTTGGGCAAGAGTGGGCATTACTGGAAAAGGACGGGTTTGAAGGAAATCTGGGAGAGGGGTTGGAACTTCTTGAGCAGTTTCTGAAATCAGATAAAGAAATACTGAAAGAACTGGATGAACAGATTCTGGAAAATGACAGTGAACTGGAAAAAGTAAATCAGTTACTGGGAAAGGTTCATAAAGAGGCAGAGGCAAAGGCGAGAAAAGAACAGTTACAGAAAGAAAAGCAAATATTGATTCCGCAGTTAAAAAAAGTGCGTGAAGAAGCAGAAAATGCGTCAAATGAACCGGAACAGATTCAGAAGTTCATGCTTTCATTACAGAAAGAAAGAGAAAATCTGGAGCGTTATACAAATCTGGAAAATCTGCTCAGAGAAACAGAAGAAGCTTTTGTGCAGGCAGAGGCATTAGAAAAGAACAGCAGAAATCTGAAAAAGAGACAGACAGAAATAAACGGCGTTCTGGAGAACAGTCAGAAAGAATATCAGGCAACAGAAGGCGTAGAAAAAGAAAAAACAAAAACAGATTTTCGGAAAGAAAAAATTGATACTCTTTATGAAGGAATTTATAAAAACTGTGGAAATCTTGAGTTTCTTCAGGACAAGATTTATGAACTGAAAAAACAGTTTCAGGAAAAAGAAAAACTGTCTGAGCAAATACAAAAGAACTCAGATGAGGTGGAAGAAAAAATTGCTGCTGGAGGGAATCTGGAAATAAAAGAAGACCGTCTGGCAATGAGAATGCAGCAGATTCGAAAAATAAAAGAACAGTGGATGCGCTGCCAGGATTTTGTAAAAGAAGCAGAAAGTAAAAGGAAAGTATATCTGGCAGTTGCCCGGAAACAAATGGAAGCAAGAAACCTTCTGGATAAAATGGAACGGACATTTTTGGATGCACAGGCAGGTATTCTGGCAGCTGATCTTCAGGAGGGAAGCCCCTGTCCTGTGTGCGGCTCTGTTCATCATCCAAAACTTACGCAGATTCCGGATGAAGTTCCGACAGAAGAACAGTTAAAACAACAGAAAATATTTACAGAGGAAACAGAAAAGTCAGTTTCTGAAGCGAGTGTACAGGCAGGTGAAGCGGCTGGAACAGTACAGCGTGCCCGGGAAGAATTACAGGAGAATATTAGAAACTATGGGATGCAGTTTCTGCCGGAAGAATCAGATATTCCAGTGACATTGGTATTCTGGGAAAAACAGGAGCATTTTGTGTATGCAGAAGCAGAAGAACTTCAAAAACAGAAAAAAGTTCAGCAGGATCTTATAAGACGAAAAGACGAGCTTATTCAACAGGCGGAACAATGTATGAAAGAACTTCAGACGCTGCGTATTAGTCTGGAAAAAAGAAAGAGCCAGCAGGAAAGCATTCAGGAACAGCTGCAGATTCAGCTATCGGAACCAGTGCTCCAACAGAAATATCAAAAAACGTCTTTGCTCCTGCAGCAGGGAAAGACAGCCGCGGAATGGCTGAAAGGCCAACAGGATATTCTCGAAGAAAAACAGAAGAACCTGGAAGAACTTTTGGAATACAGAAAAAATCTGGAGATACAGATTACGAAAATACAGGCAGAACTCGTTGAAATTACAGACCAGATGAATCAGAATCAGCAACAGAAAGCCGCAGAGAAGTCCCGATATGAGCAGTTGTTGAAGCAGCAGAAAATAATAAGAAAAGAACTGGGAGAACGAACGAAGGAAGAAATTCTGTGTCGAATACAATTTCAGACAGAAGAATGTCAAAACCTGAAAGTGCATTATAAAACAGTGATTGAGAATAAAGATGCATTGGAGAAAAGGATGACAGAATTGGATTCTGTGATTACTTCGCTGACAGAACAGTTAAAAGAATCAACAGATGTTTCAGACGAAAACCTGAACATCAGAAAGGAAAGTTTTACAGAACAAAAGACGAAACTGTCTGCTGAACGTGATGAAATCCATGCCCGTTTGGAAATTAACAGAGATATGTATGAAAAAATACGCAGACAACAGGTTTTGCTTCTGAAAACGGAAGCACGCTGGAAATGGATGAAGTCTCTTTCAGATACAGCAAATGGAACTATGACGGGAAAAGCAAGGGTTATGCTGGAAACTTATATTCAGATGCAATATTTTGATCGTATTCTGGCAAGGGCGAATGTACGTCTCATGACTATGAGCAGTGGACAGTATGAACTGGTCAGGAGGAGAGAAAATAAAAGCAGAGTAGGAAAAACAGGACTGGAGCTGGATGTTATAGATCATTATAATGGAACTGTACGAAGCGTTAAAACTCTCTCTGGCGGAGAAACTTTTCAGGCATCATTATCTTTGGCACTTGGACTTTCAGATGAAATTCAGTCAATTTCCGGGGGGATACAGCTGGATACTATGTTTGTTGACGAAGGTTTTGGGTCTCTGGATGAAGATTCTCTGGATCAGGCAATCCGTGCATTAAAAAATCTTAGTCAGGACAGCAGACTGGTGGGGATTGTTTCTCATGTATCGGAATTAAAGGAACGTATTGATAAAAAAATTATAGTAACCAAAAGCAGGACTGAGGAGAAAATAGGAAGTAGTATCAGGATAGAAGGATAGAAAAATTGAAAGTTATATAAAATTAACTTGACAGAGGATGGAGAATAGTATATAGTAAAGCAAGAAGTTAGCGATATATAACTTACAAAAATTAAGCTTCACAGAATAGTGGAACTGTTGGAAGTATTCTGTGGAGCTTTGTTTATAATACATGGTTAGCATATTCTAACTTCATATTATGATGTTAGTACAGGAAATATACGCTTGACTTTTCACTGTACTGGGAAAGGATAGATTATATGCTGGAAAAATCTGTGATCGAACATTGTTCTCCTACATTAGCTTCTCTTAAAACAGGAAATCTATTTACATATAAATATGAATCAGAGGAAGAATTATGGAAGAGTGTTGATGGATTTAATAAATGCGTGAAAGAGAAAGGCATTTCCCTTACAGTATTGCGAAAAAGTGAAAGTAAAGCACTGATTTATGTATGTCGTTATTCCAGCCTGGAAAGGGATCTGAAGAAGCCCGGGGTGTGGAACTTTATGAAGAAATATGGGTATGAAAGCGTTGATCCTGCATATGCATTGGAAAAGTTGAGAAGCCGTCTGGCACAGAAAGAAGATTTTCCTCATGAAATAGGACTGTTTCTGGGATATCCACTGGGAGATGTCATAGGGTTTATCAAAAATGCAGGACGGAATTGTAAATGTGTGGGTTGTTGGAAAGTTTACTGTAATGAATGTGAAGCGGTAAAAGCATTTGAAAAATTTAAAAAATGTACCAGTGTATATGTGCGCCTTTGGAATCAGGGCAGAAGTGTACGTCAGCTGACAGTGGCAGCCTGATGATGGTAAAAATGTATAATAGAAAAGCCGGGAGGCTTTTTATTATAAAGAAGATTCTGCAATAAAAGAAGCAGAACAGACTTTAAGGAGGATTTTAATCATGAGTAAAGTAGCAGTTGTATATTGGAGCAGTACAGGAAACACAGAGGCAATGGCAAATGCAGTTGCTGATGGAATTAAAGAAAAAGGCGGAGAAGCTGTTCTTCATACCTGTGAGGACTTTGACGGTTCTAAAGTGGCCGAATACGACGCCATCGCTTTCGGATGCCCTGCAATGGGTGATGAAGTTTTGGAAGATACAGAATTTGAACCAATGTTTGATGGATGCAAAGATGCATTGAAAGGCAAAAATATTGCACTGTTCGGTTCCTATGGATGGGGAGATGGAGAATGGATGCGTAATTGGGAAGACTCCTGCAAAGAAGTTGGTGCAAATCTGGTATGCGACAGCGTGATTTGCCAGGAAGAACCAGATGATGAAGCAACGGAAGCATGCAAAGCTTTAGGCGCTGCTTTAGTGGGATGATATAACTGAAAATATAGTAATAATATAGAAAAAAAATTGTAAACGGAAAAAATTGCCGGCAGAGTATTTTTTACTCTGTCGGTTTTTGCGTAGTAAAATAAGAATGTCGGGATCGGATAAATATATATTAAAAATACAAAGAAAAGAAAGAAAACTCTGACAGAATATGATATACTGTATATACAAGTTACAGTGGTTTCATACATTGCGAAATGACAGAAAAAGGGAGTTTTGGTTCATGACAGACTATATGATCTGTGCTACTATTAACTTAAAGAAAGTATAAGTTTCGGGAAAGGAGTACAAAATGGGTTTAATTAGAGCGATAACAGGAGCAGCAGGCGGTGCGCTGGCTGATCAGTGGAAAGAATTTTTTTACTGCGAGGCAATTGATAATGAAGTTCTTGCTGTAAAAGGCGAAAAATGTGTGGGAGGACGTTCTTCCAATAAAAGAGGAAATGACAATATCATTTCCAATGGGTCTGGAATAGCGGTAGCAGATGGACAGTGTATGATCATTGTGGAACAGGGAAAAGTGGTAGAAGTATGTGCTGAACCGGGAGAGTTTACTTATGATACTTCTACAGAACCCAGCGTTTTTACAGGAGGTCTTGGAGATGGAATCAGAAAGACCTTTGAAACTGTGAAAAAGCGTTTTACATACGGCGGGGATACAGGAAAGGATCAGAGAGTTTATTATTTTAATACAAAGGAGCTTGTGGGAAATAAATTTGGAACAGCAAATCCGATTCCTTTCAGAGTAGTAGACAGAAATATCGGACTTGATATAGATGTTTCAGTGCGTTGTAACGGTGTGTATTCATATAAAATTGTTGATCCGCTGCTGTTCTACACGAATGTATGTGGAAATTTCCAGCAGCAGTATGACAGAGAAGAGATAGAAGGGCAGCTGAAAACGGAATTTATAAGTGCTCTTCAGCCGGCATTTGCCCGAATTTCGGAAATGCAGATTCGCCCAAGTGCGATTCCGGGACATGTACAGGAATTATGCGATGCCATGAATCAGGCACTGACACAGAAGTGGCAGCAGATCAGAGGACTGGCGATAGTATCGATTGCCATGAATCCTGTGACACTTCCGGAAGAAGATGCTCAGATGATAAAAGATGCTCAGAAAAATGCGATTCTTCGGGATCCTACGATGGCAGCAGCTACTTTGGCCGGTGCACAGGCGGATGCAATGAAAACAGCTGCCGGAAATACAGCAGGAGCCATGACTGGATTTATGGGTATGGGCATGGCGGCACAGACCGGTGGTGCAAATATGCAGGGATTATATCAGATGGGAGCACAGATGGGATCTCAGACGTCCGGACAGCAGAATGCTCAGCCGATTCAGTCAGCCCCTACATGGAAGTGCGAATGTGGCGCTGAGAATACCGGAAAATTCTGTGGGGAATGTGGCAAACCGAAACCACAGCCGATTACATGGAGATGCGAATGTGGTGCTGAAAATACCGGAAAGTTCTGTGCGGAATGCGGAAAACCGAAACCACAGGGACCGTGGAAATGTGAATGCGGAGCTGAAAATACTGGAAAATTCTGTGCGGAATGTGGCAAACCAAGACCATAAAAGGAGGGATCGGATGTCTGATCTGAAAGAATACAAATGTCCTGCCTGTGGCGGAGCTATTGAGTTCGACAGTCATAGCCAGAAAATGAAATGTCCGTACTGTGATACGGAATTTGATCTGGACACATTAAAAGCATATGATGAACAGATTAATGGAGAAAACGGAAAAGAAGATGATACTTCAGAGTGGAAGACAGATGCAGGCGGTCAGTGGCAGGAGGGCGAGACTGCAGGAATGAATGTCTACACCTGCAAATCCTGTGGAGGAGAGATCGTAGCAGATGAGAATACAGGTGCATCCAGCTGTCCATATTGTGGGAATCCGGTCATTATGACTGAGAAATTCAGTGGAGCATTAAGACCAGATCTGGTCTTACCGTTTAAACTGGATAAAAAAGCGGCAAAAGAGGCGTACTACAGACATATTAAGGGCAGACCTCTTCTTCCAAAAGTTTTCCGCAGGGAAAATCATATTGATGAGATTAAAGGTGTTTATGTACCGTTCTGGATCTTCGATGCAGATGTAGATGCAGATATAAGGTATAAAGCTACCAAGATCAGAGGCTGGAGCGATGAAGAATATAATTATACAGAGACAAGTTATTATTCTGTACATAGAAGTGGAAACATGTCGTTTGCAGGTGTACCGGTAGATGGTTCATCCAAAATGGCGGATGATCTGATGGAGTCCATAGAACCTTTTAAAATAAAGGAAGCTGTGGATTTTCAGACAGCATATCTGGCAGGTTATCTGGCTGATAAATATGATGTGGATGCAAAGGAGAGTATAGAACGAGCTCAGGAGCGTATGAGAGTGAGTGCTCAGCAGGTATTGAAAAAAACGGTAAAAGGTTATGCTACAGTAACACCGGAAAATGCCCGGATGCGTGTATATGGTGGAGAAGCAAAATATGCACTATACCCTGTGTGGATTCTTAATACAACCTGGAAGAACAAAAAATATATTTTTGCCATGAACGGACAGACCGGAAAAATGACCGGAGATCTCCCTGTTGATAATGGCATATATTTCAGGTGGCTGGCAGGTTTGACTGTAGTGTGCTCGGCAGCAACATACCTTATCGCCCTGTTGGTTCATTAAGGAGGACAGCAGATATGAAGAAAAAAATAATACCCGTATGTCTGGCTGCCACGCTGGCGGTGACCAGCCTTTTTTCACTTCCGGTTTCATTTACAGCTTCAGCAGCAGAGGTTATGGATACAGAAACGCATCCTGTGCGTCTGGTAGATGATGCAGATCTTCTCAATGATTCAGAAGAGGAAGAACTGGAAACAAAACTTGATCTGATCAGCGAATCCTATGATTGTGATGTGGCAATTGTGACAGAAAAAAGCATTAACGGGGCAGAACCTGAGGCTTATGCAGATGATTATTTCGATTATAACGATTATGGAATGGGAGAAGATAAAAGCGGGATTCTTTTACTTGTGACAATGTCCGAACGGAAATGGTGGATGTCCACTCATGGAGAAGCAATTCATATATTTACAGACAGAGGACAGGAATATATATCAGACCATTTTACGGGAGATTTATCTGCCGGATACTATTATGATGCTTTTGACAGTTTTGCCGATCAATGTGAGAAATTTATCGTACAGGCACAAAATGGAGACCCATATGATAAGGACAACATGCCGGAAGAACCGTTGTCTTCTCTGTGGATTCTGATTTCACTGGGAATCGGATTGGCAGTAGCACTGCTTATTACAGGAATCATGCGTGGTCAGATGAAAACTGTTCATATGAAACCGGATGCAGCAGGATATATGAAAAAGGGCAGCCTGAATCTTACAGGCAGCAGTGATATGTTTCTGTACAGTCAGGTGAGCCGTACTGCGAAGCCAAAGGAGAGCTCTTCTTCGGACGGAGGCAGCAGTACACATACCAGTTCTTCAGGTGAAACACATGGTGGTTCAGGCGGATCTTTCTGAGATAAAAATAATCCCGATGCTTTTTGGCGTCGGGATTATTTTTGCAACAAAATATAAGGATTCCGGTTGCAAGAGAGGAAAGAATATGCTACAGTACAAGGTGGCTTATCTTAAAATAAGAAAGAACAGCCATACCAATAAAAAAATAGAAACGATGGAGAGAACATGAAAAAATACGTTGATAATTTTAGACAGTATCAGTTCCTTCTGGGCGAACTGGTAAAAAAAGGAATTAAGCTGAAATACAGACGTTCTTATCTGGGAATTGTATGGTCCATGCTGGAGCCGCTGCTCACCATGATCGTACTTACTATTGTATTTGGTACCCTCTATGGAAACACGGACAGAACATTTCCGGTGTATATCCTGACAGGACGACTTCTGTATAGTTTCTTCTCACAGTCAACAAAAGCGGCTTTAAAATCAATCAGACAGAATTCTGCAATGATCAAAAAAGTATATGTGCCGAAATATTTGTATCCGTTGTCAAGTGTATTATTTAATTATGTAATATTTCTGATTTCCCTGATCGTCCTTGCAATCGTAAGTGTGATCCTGGGAGTGAAACCTACTCTTTATCTGATCCAGGCACCAATAGCTTTACTGCTGATTCTTGCGATGGCATATGGAATTGGAATGATCCTTGCGACAATCGGGGTGTTCTTCAGAGATATGGAATATCTGTGGTCAGTAGGCTTGATGCTTGTAATGTATACCTGTGCGATTTTCTACTATCCAACCAAACTGTTAAAGAGCGGATGGGCATGGATACTGAAATATAATCCATTATACTGCGTGATTGATATTTTCAGATGTTCTGTATTTGGAAGAGCTATGAACGTACATTACTTTTTGTATGCACTGGGATTTTCAGTATTGGCAATTGTAATTGGACTAGTATGTTTCAAGAAAAAACAGGATGATTTTATTCTTTATATTTAACTGACAAAGGAAATAAGGAGAAAAGATGAGCAAACCAGCTATTGTTGTTGACAATGTCAGCATGAAGTTTAATCTTAGTAAAGAAAAGGTAGACAGCCTGAAAGATTATATTATCAAGTATATCAAAAAAGAAATTAAATATAATGAATTCTGGGCATTACAGAATGTAAGCTTTACAGTGGAAAAAGGTGACAGAGTCGGAATACTGGGTCTGAATGGTGCAGGAAAAAGTACTCTTTTAAAAGTTATAGCAGGGGTTTTCAAACCTACGGAGGGAACCGTTACAAAGCACGGAAAAATGGTACCTTTACTTGAACTGGGAGCAGGTTTCGATCCACAGTATACAGGAAAAGAGAACATTTATCTTTATGGAGCAATGCTTGGATACAGCAAGTCCTTTATAGATGAGAAATATGATGAAATCGTAAAATTTTCTGAACTCAAGGATTTTATTGACGTACCTATCAAAAATTATTCTTCAGGTATGAAATCCAGACTGGGATTTTCTATTGCTACAGTTGTATCTCCCAAAATTCTGATTCTGGATGAGGTATTATCAGTAGGTGATGCAAAATTCCGCAAAAAAAGTGAAAAAAAGGTTTTAAGTATGTTTGACTCAGGAGTAACTGTACTGTTTGTATCTCATTCTCTGGCACAGGTAAAACGTATCTGCAATAAAGCGATGATCCTTGAAAAGGGAAAACTGATCGCATATGGAGATATTGATACAATTTCAGAACAGTACGAAAAAATGACGAACTGAATAATTGATAGGAAGTGTTATGGAGACAGGTTTAAAAAAAGAAGATTCAATGGCATTAAAGGGAATGGCAATTTTAATGATGGTTTTTTATCATTGTTATTATAAGACTACAAAGTTTTCTAAATATGATCTGGTTTTCAGATGCATTTCCGCAGAAAAAGTTGTTATAATTGCCTCCTGTTTGAAAATATGTGTGGCTCTTTTTGCTTTTGTATCTGGTTATGGTCTTATGTGCGGTTACCGGAAAGAGTGGAACGGAAAATTTTCAAAAAAGGATTTCAGATGGGTTCTGCGTCATCTGATTTCTACTTTATCAGGATATTGGTTTGTAGTATTGTGGTCATATGTAATATATGGAATATTTATTGACCGGAGCTTTCGCAGACTGGGAAAAGGACATTTTCGAAAGCTTGTTTCGATGATTATGGACCTACTTGGAATTGCGAAACTGACAGAAACGAAATCATTGAATGGTTCCTGGTGGTATATAAGTGCAGCTGTTATTTTTATTCTTCTGGTACCTCTGTGTTATCAGGTAATAAAACGTTGTGGAACAGTAATTTCTCTTGGAATTATATTTGCTTTTCCAAGAATAACCGGGACAGGATTTCCAGGAGGGGCTGCTCCCGCTTCTTTCCTTATGATATTTGTAATAGGAATGGCATGTGCCGAACATGATTTTTTTTCCTGGTTTCATAATCTGGGAAAACAGTATAAGAACAGTCGAATATGGAAGGCAGTATTGCTGGGAGGCTGCCTGGTAATTGCATTCTGGTTGTATCCCCAGCTGAATATAAAAAAGATATGGGAATATCAGTATGCATTGGTACCATTTCTGGTAATCATATTCAGTGTAGAATATTTATTTAAAATACCGCATGTATCATCCTTTTTTCAATATTTTGGGAAGCATTCTTTAAATATCTGGCTGATACATACATTTATACGGGATTATGGAGGAAAAGTGGTGTTTTCCGTCAGGGAATTCTGGCTGGTACCGATTGTGATCATACTTATTTCACTTGTTTTCAGCTATATAATTGAATGGCTGAAAAAAGTGACAGGATATCAGCGTCTGATCGGTTCTATACAGCAGAAATTGAGGTGAAAAAGTTGTGATAAAAGTTCTTCAGATAGGAATGGGAAATGTTGCCGGTGGTCTGGAAGCATTTGTAATGAATTATTACAGGGCACTGGTGCATATGGATATTCAGTTTGATTTTGTCTGTATGTACGATAAGATCGCATACGAAGATGAAATAAAAAAATCTGGTGGAAGAATTTTCTATGTGCCTAATGTAAAAAAGCACTATAATGGTTATATAAAAGCGCTGAAAAAAATTCTGAAGGAGGGGAACTATCAGGCTGTTCATGTAAACATGTTGTCAGCAGCAAATATTGTGCCACTTCGTGTGGCGCATCAGTTAGGAATAAAGAAAGTGATCGCACACAGCCATAGTTCTTCCTGTCCGGGGATTATCCGGAATCTGATGGACAGTTTTAACCGTCCGTTTATTAGCAGATATGCGACGGAAATGGTAGCCTGTGGGGAGCTTGCAGGCAAATGGATGTTTGGCGTTAAATCTTTTGAAAAAGGCAAGGTTACGGTGATCAACAATGCTATTCAGACCGAGAAATTTCTCTTTTCTTCTGAAGACAGAAATATACTGCGCAGAGAACTTGGATGGGAAAATAAGACAGTGATCGGACATGTGGGAAGATTTGATATTCCCAAAAATCACGATCGCATGATTGATATTCTTCTGGAATTTTCACATAAGAATAAAAACATAGTTCTGTGTCTGGTTGGACCGAAAGAAGGTTTATACAGACAGATACAGGAGAAAGCGAAAAGATCGGGACTTGAAAATAATGTATATTTTGCAGGTAAACAGGAGAATGTCCGCAGATATTTGTCTGCCATGGATGTTTTTCTGTTTCCGTCTGTTTTTGAAGGGGTACCCTTTGCACTTATAGAAGCCCAGGCGAATGGACTGGCATGTGTGATGTCGGATGCTGTGTCTGAGGAAGCCGTTGTTTTTCCTGAAAGAGTGAGACGTCTTTCTCTTCAGGAAGATAATCGGAAGTGGGCAGATACAGTGGAAGAAATGGGCAGTCTTCCCAGGGAAACTGCAGATGTTATAAAAAAGAAACTGACAGATGCGCATTTTAATATTGAAACAGAGGCAAGACGTCTGAAAAGATTATATCTGGATGAGGTAGTATAGATGAATAAAATTGATTTTGTGCTGACCTGGGTAGACGGGACAGATGAAAAGTGGCAGAAGGTCCGTCAGCAGTACAGCCCTGTAAAAGGAGCAGATGGATCTGCTGCCAGATATCGTGACTGGGAAAATCTTCAGTACTGGTTCAGAGGAATTGAAAAATTTGCTCCATGGGTCAATCGTATCTATTTTGTGACATGGGGACATCTGCCAGTCTGGTTAAATACCAGCCATCCCAAATTAAAGGTTGTACGGCATGAAGATTATATGAACCCGAAATATCTGCCTACTTTTAATATTAATGCTCTGGAACTGAATTTTCACAGAATTCCAGGGCTGTCTGAACAGTTTGTCTATTTTAATGATGATATGTTTTTACTTAATGAAGTAAAAGAAGCAGATTTTTTTAAAAACGGACTTCCGCGTGACTGTTGTATAGAAACAGCTCTGGTACAGGATGATATACGAAATCCGTTTGCTTCCATGCTGATGAATGATGCGGCATTGGTAAATATGCATTATTCAAAACGAGAAGTTATTAAAAAGCAATGGAAAAAATGGTTTCACCCTGCATATGGAAAGATGGTATTGAGAAATTTACTGATGATTCCATACAGAGAATTTTCCAGTTTCAAATATACACATTTACCCAGTGCCTTTCTGAAAAATACTTATTGCAGATTATGGGAAGAAGAGGGCACTCTTCTGGATGAAATCTGTCAGAACCGTTTTCGGACATCCTTTGATGTGAATCAGTATATATTAAAATACTGGCAGTATATGGAAGGAATGTTTGAACCACAGTCACCTAAAATAGGCAGATTTTATACAATAGGCTTACATGATGAACAGATTCATGATACGATTCAAAATCAAAGATGTAAAATGATCTGTATCAATGATACTGCGGATGTAGGTGATTTTGACAGACAAAAAGAACGGATCATCCGGTCCTTTGCATCTATTTTGCCTGAAAAATCTTCTTTTGAGTTATAATCAGGAGGAAGATATGACAGGAAATGCAATATTAAAAAAAATCATATATTATCCGGCACGGCTGATATCAAAGATGGAATTGCAGGTAATTGGAAGAATGACTGCAAAATTTGGAAAAGTCAGAAAGAATTATATTGTTCTGAAAAATCGGACCATGCAGGATATGACGGACAATCCCCGGGCATTTTACGAATATCTGACAGGACGGGAACAATATAAAAAATATAAGATCATATGGATGGTTTCGGACAAAAGGAAATTTCGAAAACAAAAGTATAAAAATACAAAATTTGTAACTGCAGAAAACCGTTTTGGCTGGACAAGTCCGATGGCATATTATTATGGAGCGGTGGCTGGATATTTCATTTATACAAATAATACGGCATATCTGAATCTTTATCATTGTGATGGACAGATGACGGTAAATATGTGGCACGGTTGCGGATATAAGGATGCAGCAAAGGAAAGTCATGATAATTCAGCCAAAAAAAGTATGATGCATTTTGATATGGCTCTTGTACCCGGACCTGTTTTCACAGAAACAAAATCTAGATACTGGAATTGTGAAAAATCAAAAATTCTTCCATTGGGTTATCCGCGATATGACTGGATGCTGCATCCTTCAATGAGCCGGGTAGCAGTCATTCGTAAATTATTTGGAAGAGATGATTCAAAAATGATCTTGTGGATGCCGACTTTCAGGCAAAGTGCTGTACTGGACAGCGCAGAGAATGCAATACAGCTTCCTTTTCCTCTGCCCGGGGTGTATAATGAAAAAGAATTAAAAGAATTGGATGATCATTTGAGTGAGAATAAAATCTTGCTTGTGATAAAAAAACATCCGGTTCAGTCTGAATGGAATCTGGAAGAGAAGAATTATGAAAATATCCGGTTTGTAACACAGGACATGCTGGATAAGGAAAACATCCAGTTATATGAACTGATCAGTGCCAGTAATGGATTAATTTCTGATTATTCTTCTGTAGCAGTAGATTATATGCTTTTGGACCGTCCTCTGGGGTATGTTCTCGTAGATGTGGAAGAATATAAAAGGGCACGAGGTTTTGTATTTGAGGATCCTCTGAAATATATGCCGGGACAGAAAATCTACGATGTGAGGGGAATTAAAGAATTTGCAGATCATATACGGAAAAACGAAGATATTTTCAGAGAAGAGAGGCAGCGGCTTCTGCCTGCAATGCACAGTATGCCGGTAAAAGAAAGCTATTGTAAAGAACTGGCAGAATTTCTGAAGTTATAATACAGTGGAAATGGAGAATTATATGGGAAAAATAATAGGATATACACAGGGAACTTTTGATATGTTTCATATTGGTCATCTGAATCTTATAAAAAACGCTAAAAGACATTGTGATTATCTGGTTGTGGGAGTAAATAAAGATGAGCTGGTAGAATCATACAAAAATAAAAAACCGATAGTACCGCTGGAAGAACGGGTAGAGATAGTAAGAGCTATCCGCTATGTGGATGAAGTGATTGCTACAGATACTTTGGATAAAACGAAAATCTGGGAAAAAATACATTTTGATGAAATTTATATTGGTGATGACTGGAAGGGAAATGAACGCTGGGAAAAGACAGGAAAAGAGATGGAAGAACTTGGGGCAAAACTTGTTTTTCTTCCGTATACAAAGGATACCTCCTCTACCATGCTTCGGGAAAAACTGACACAGTATTAAGGAATGTGGAGAAAGAAATACAGGAAAGGAAATTATAATGGATTTAGGACGCATAAAAAAGTCAGTAACAAAAAAGTATCAAAAGATGGAAAGCAAGTATGGGAAAAAGCGTGCCATAGATATGGGGTGCAGCTATGCTTTATATAAGGTTTTTCTGTTTCCAATTGTAAAATTATTAAAAAAGATGATCCACAGACCAAAGAGCAACAGGATCATCATAGAGACAAAACCTGATTATGCAGACAATGGACGTGTAATAAGTGAATATATGGTGGAAAACGGATATACAGATAAATATCAGATCATCTGGCTGGTAGAAGATCCGAAAAAATTCCGACAGTATAAAACCAAAAATGTGAAGTTTGTAAGAAGCATCGGAAAACACCATATTCAGAGAACTGTCAGGGCATACTATTATGCACTGACTTCCAAATATGTA
Source organism: uncultured Blautia sp. (assembly GCA_934409175.1). Lineage (GTDB taxonomy): Bacteria > Bacillota > Clostridia > Lachnospirales > Lachnospiraceae > Blautia_A. The sequence goes on along the minus strand of CAKRVX010000007.1, from coordinate 28,464 downwards.
CTTTTTACACATGTATTCCGCTGGGTAGAGAAAAAACTTCCAGATCAGATTTATGTGAATCTCTGGCATGGATGTGGGTATAAAGCATCCAGACGTGTTCCTGGCAAGGAAAATATTTTTGACTACTGTCTTGTTCCTGGAAAAGTATTTATTGATACAAAAGCAGAATTTTTTGGCTGTAAAAAAGACCAGGTGCTGCCTATAGGATATCCAAGATATAATCTTTATAAAAAAGATAATCCGGAAGTCGCTAAATATTTTGCTTCTCTCAGCAGCGGTGCGAAGGACAACAGAACAAGAAAAAATATTCTGTGGATGCCGACTTTTATTCAGACAAAAGACCTGATTTATTATGATAATCCAATACCTTCCATTATCGGGCTTCCGCTTATGAATTCTGTTCTTGATCTGGACAGACTGGAAGAAATCTGTGAGGAGGCAAATGTAAACCTTATTATCAAACGTCACAGAATCGGAAGAGCACCGCAGGTGGATTCTGAAGAAAAGAAAGATCCTCATGTATTTTATCTGGATGATGATATTCTGGCAGAAAAGGGAATTCAGTTATATGAGATGATCGCCAGGACAGATGCTCTGATCACAGATTTTTCGTCTGTTGCCATTGACTATATACTGGTTGATAAACCTATTGGATTTACACTGGACGGACTGGCTGATTATGCTAAAACAAGAGGATTTGCATTTGAAGATCCGCGCAAATATATGCCGGGTGAGCATATGTATAATCTGGATGATCTGGAAGTATTTATCAAAAATGTAAGTGAGGGCGTGGATCTGGGAAAAGAGCAGAGAAACAGAATCATCAGTGAAACTCATAATAAAACAGAAGATTATTGTAAACGAATTCTGGATCGTTTTGAAATTGTAAAATAACAGGGGAAAGAGAATGAAAATTTGCATTTGGACTAACAGTATTTTTCGTCTGGGCGGAACAAAAAGGGTAATTACCGTTGTTGTTAATGAACTTGTGGAGAATAATGATATCACTATCATGACTTATGATAAACCCACAATGGAAAACAGAGAGATGTATGGCCTTGATGAAAGAGTAAAGATTGACTATGTAAACGCAGGGGATTATCGTGATAATCAGAAAACTCCGGGAAGATATGGAAGATCAGTAATACGTATCCTGAATAATAAAACAGGATGCTTTAATACTCCGGGTATGGTTGAAACATTGAAAAACGCATTTTTTCCCAGACATTTACAGAAGAAACTTACAGATTACCTGAACAGTAAAGATTATGATGTGATCATTGCAACAGCAGGAAATGCATTAACACTTTCTTTTATTGCAGACAATCTGAAAGCTAAAACAGTAGGATGGCAGCACAATTGTTATGATACCTATGTATTGCAGAAAGGAATCCTGTTCTGGAAAAAGGAAGAGATTTTAAAGAAATATTTTCCAAAACTTGATAAATATGTGGTACTTAATGATTATGACAGAAAAGATTTCAAGGAAAAGCTTGGAATTGACTGTGTGGCTATGGATAATCCACGAAGTTTTACAAGTGAGAAAAAAACAGATCTGGGACAGAAACAGTTTTTTGTAGCAGCACGTTTTGTGGAACAGAAAGGAATGGACCTTCTGATCGATGCATTTGCTAAATTCTGTACAGTAGATGATGAATGGAAACTGGTCATCGCAGGGGACGGACCTCTCCGTGCCGAGGTTCTGGATCGGGTATGGATGCGAAAGATTCCGGACAGAGTTGAATTTACAGGAGTGACCAATAACGTCCAGAAATATTTCCTTCAGTCGTCTGTGTATTTACTTTCATCCAGGTGGGAAGGATGGGGACTTGTGATCGTGGAAGCATTCGAAATGGGAATGCCTGTTATTGCATTTGATATTGTACCTGTAGATCTTCTTATCACTAGCGGGGAAGATGGCCTGATTGTTGACAAATTTGATGTAGATCAGTTTGCAGCAGCGATGGTAAAACTTGCTCATGATGAAGATACCAGAAGAATGATGGGAAAAAAAGCGCTGGAAAAGGCAGACAGATTTTCAGAAAAACATGTTGCACAGAAATGGCAGAAGCTGCTTGAAAGCCTGTAAGGTTTATGAACTTAAGAAGGTGTAGGATATGTTAAAAATCAAAGACCTGGAATTTGGAGAGTATTTAAAACAGTTAAAGAAGAACAAAGGGCAGGAAGGATTTCGGACCATGCTTGAAGTGGGATGGTCGGATGTTGTCTATACCTTATACGATGTAAACAAAATTGAAAAACTGAAGAAATTCCCGCCGAAAGTAGTGGAGAATCGTATTTTATTTGAGACAAAAAATGATTTCAGCGGAGAAGGAAGGATTTTTTATGAATATCTGGTAAAAAATGGATATAACCGGAAATATGAGATTATCTGGCTGGTGCGGAATCCGGAAAAATTGAAAAAGTATGAAACTGAAAATGTACATTTTATACGAAGCCATCAGAAATATGATCAGGAATGCCGTAATGCTGCATCTTACAGATATATGCTCAGTTCGCGTTACATCTTTTATGATCAGTCTGTAAACTGGATTGCCATGACCAGAAAAAATCAGATTTTTGTTGACCTCTGGCATGGATGCGACTATGCAGTAAATGCAAACAGAAAAAAGATATTTTTTGATCATTGTCTGACACCGGGAGAGAAATTTAATCTTCCGATGAAGGAAGCATTTGGATGTACAACGAAAAAAATGCTGCCTCTTGGATATCCGCATTATGATGTGATTCTGAAGGGAAGTGAAGAAGCCCGGGAATATAGGAAAGAATTACTGAATAAGTCAGGCAGCGAAAGGCTGATTCTGTGGTATCCGGTCGAAAAATATACATTTAACGAGGTTGAGACACAGAAACTTGATGAATTCTGCCGGGAACACAGAGTGCATATTCTGACAAAAAATACAGTTCTGAAAGCAGAAAAAAACAGTCTGACAAATATCACAAAACTGACGAATGCATTTCTGGAAAAACCGGGAAAAAATATTTATGCGATTCTTCATGAGGCGGATGTATTGATCAGTGATTATTCTTCTTTGCTGGTGGACTATCTTCTGTTGAACAGACCTATGGGATATCTTCTTACAGATCTTGATGAAAAGAAAAAATGGATATTTGAAGGATATCCGGATTTTCTTCCTGGAGAACATATAAAGACATTTGAAGATATATGCAGATTTATACAGGATTCAGGTGAGAAAAAAGATAAATATTCACAAAGACGTCTGCAGACTTGCGGAGAACTTTTAAATATTAGTGAAGACTATAGTAAACGTATTGCAGACACCATATTTGCGGAGGGATAAACCGATGAAAATATGTATATGGACCAGTAAGATTTTTTCTCTTGGCGGAACAAAAAGAGTAGTAACCGTTCTTGCAAATGAGCTTTTAAAAGAACATGATGTGACGATCATGGTATATCAGGACCGTTTTAAGGAAAACCGGAATATGTACCATATGAGCGAAGATATTGAAGTGGATTTTATTGATAACAATGATTTTATCAACAGACACTGGACGCCGGCATCCTGGTTTCGCGATACGGTAATAGAGCTGAATAACAGACATGGAATATTTAATAAAAAAAGATTTAATCATCTGCTGGCGGATTCCTTGTATCCTGGAAAGGTAAAAAATAAGTGGATAGAGTATCTGAATGAGCAGGATTATGATATTATTATTGCAACAGGTGCCATCAGTCTGCGTCTGGCAATGCTTGCGCCTTATTTGAAAGCCAAGACTATTGGCTGGCAGCATAATTGTTACAGTGGCTATATTGATGTACCGGGCATTGCATTCTGGAAACAGGAATGCCTTCTTCAGGAATATCTGCCTAAACTTGACCGATATATTGTGCTGAGTGAATATGATAAAAGAGATTACATGGAGAAACTGGGAATTGAAACAGAAGTTAAGATTAACCCGAGAAGCTTTGTCAGTGAAAAGAAATGTAATCTTCAGGCAAAGAAATTTTTTATGGCAACCCGTTTCGTCTACGCAAAAGGTCTGGATCTGATGATGGAGGCTTTTGAGAAATTCTGCAGTCAGGATAAGGAGTGGGAACTGGATATTATCGGAATTGGAGAACTTCAGGACGAGATTAAAGAGGATGCAAGGAGAAGGCATATTGATCACAGGATCAATTTTGTAGGATACAGTATAGAACCGGAAAAATATTATCTTAATTCTTCCGTATTTCTTCTTCCGTCAAGATGGGAAGGCTGGCCAATGGTCATCATGGAGGCATATGAATTTGGACTTCCGGTAATTGCTTTTCATACAGGTGCCATGGATCTGATGATTGAAGATGGTAAGACCGGGCTTCTTCCGGAGGCTTTTGATACAGATCAGTTCGCGCAGGCAATGTTGAAACTTGCTCATGATTCAGAACTTCGTGTGAAAATGTCCGAAAATGCCATTCGAAAATCCGAAGATTTCAGTGTGGAAAAGACAGCAGAGGAATGGAATGGACTTTTTGCCAGACTTATGGGTGTGAAAAGTTTTCAACAGAAAAATCAGAAAAAAATTGCAAAATATGAGGAAAAGTATCCCCTTCGTGCTGCTTATGCAGAATATGTAAAGGATTATCCTGTAGAGAAAAATACCATTCTTTATGAAGCATACGGAGGCAGAGGAATGATCTGTAATCCATATGCAATGTTCCGTTATCTGATCAGCAGAGAAGAATATCAGAAGTTTACTCATATCTGGGTGATTGATGATTTTGAGAAAAATAAAGATATGATGAATCTTTATAAAGACTATCCGAATGTACGCTTTGTGAAGTTTAAAACCAGAGAATATTGCAAAGCGCTGGCTGTATCTCAGTATCTTATCAATAATGTCAGCTTTCCTGGATATTTCCTAAAAAGAAAAGAGCAGATTTATCTGAATACCTGGCATGGAACACCTATGAAGAGTATGGGATTTGATATTCCGGGAGCAAATGTGACTCAGGGAAATACTGCAAGAAACCTTCTGAGTGCTGATTATATTCTCTCATCCGGACCATATATGACAGAAATTGCCTACAGAAGATCATATAAAATGGAAGATATTTTTGAAGGGAAGATACTGGAAGAAGGTTTTCCACGTACAGATGTATTTTTTAATGGAAACAGAAAGGAGATTCTTCAGAAACTGAGAAATCATGGCGTTTCTGTGGAAGAAAATAAAAAGATTATTCTTTATGCTCCTACATGGAAGGGCGATAAGTACAGCAATCCCGATATGAGCCTTCAGGATTTTTATGATGTGATACGGTTGGCTGAAGAAAAGATAGATACGCAGAAATATCAGATTCTGGTGAAACCGCATCAGATCGTATATCATTATATGCAGCAAAACAGGCTGGACATGGGGGATGCGAAAGATAAATTTATACCTGCTGTTATGGATACCAATGAAGTACTTTCAGTGACGGATATATTAATATCTGATTATTCAAGTATTTTTTTCGATTTTCTTGCAACGGGCAGACCGATTCTGTTCTATGTGCCTGATCTGGTGGAATTTGAGGCTTACAGGGGATTGTATTTTGGTACAGAGCAGCTTCCGGGTCCTGTAGCTTCCTCCAGAGAACAGCTTGGAAAAATATTTGAGACTATGGAGCAGACTGCGCAGCAGTATCAAGAGAAAAGGGAAGAAGCGAGAAAAAAAATCTGTCCTGCGGATGATGGTACAGTATGCAGAAGAGTGGCAGAGACGGTGTTTGCAGGAGAGGAACCTGTACATTGTATCACATGGAACAGAAATAAAAAAGAAGAAAGAATTTCTGTTCTGGTCTATGCCGGAGATTTTAGTGAAGAGAAAGACAAAACACAGCTGAACGAATTTCTGGACAGAACAGATTTTAATAAATACGATATTACACTGATCGGAGACGGAGCTTCACAGACAGATACAGCTGATTATCTGAATGCCCTTCCAGAAGAGGTAAGAGTGCTTTACTGGAAGCCTTCCTATCCGGCTACAGGGGAAGAATATGTGCGTCATATGCAGTTTATAAAAAGTGATAAAGAAAAGATACCGGAAGAACTGGAGAGTTTTTATGAACGGGAACTGAGAAGAATTCTGGGTATGGCGAAATTTGATTATGCTGTGATCTTTACAGATGAGAAAAAATTTTTCCCTGTGATGTCCGGCAAGCTGGATGTGAAAAAAGTATTTGGGGCTGAAAACTGGGAGGAGGTTTTTGCATGATCACAAACTGGAGTCCGGAAAACATACCGGAAAAAGAAGAAGTAAAAGAAAGACTTCGCACTGCAAGAGAACAGCTGTATGATTTTCAGATGAAGATTAAAGAGCATAAGATACCGGTGCTGGTACTTTTTGAAGGCTGGGGATCTTCAGGGAAGGGAAGTACAATCGGAAAAGTAATAAAAAATATTGATCCAAGGTTTTTTAAGGTGGTTACCATGTCTGAACCTACAGAAGAAGAAAAACGCTATCCGTTTCTGTATAAATATTTCCGGGAAATTCCGGAAGCAGGGAAATTTACATTTCTGGATTCAGGATGGATGGAGCAGACCTGTAGGGAATGCTTGGAGGGAAAACTGGAGGAAAATGCATATACAGCCCGGATAGAGAGCATTCGACGCTTTGAAAGGCAGCTGACAGATAACGGATATCTGGTGTTGAAGTTCTTTATGCAGATCAATAAAGAGGAACAAACGAAACGTATGGATGCTCTTCTGGCACATAAAGATACAAAATGGAGAATATCTGAATTTGATAAATGGGAAAACGCACATTATAAAAAATGTGCGAAAGTGTTTGAGCAGTATATATCAGATACAAATGTTTCTTCTGCACCCTGGTATATCATTGATGCCAGTGACCGTAAATGGGCGGAGCTTCAGGTGCTGGAAATTATGGTTAGCAATATCGAAGTAGCTATGCAGAATCAGGCACATTCTGTACCAATTCTTCAGAATGTATTTCCTCTGGAAAAAATGCCCAAGCTTTCTGAGATTGAACTGAAGGGTAAGGAAATCGAGGAAGAAGAGTATCGAAAGGAACTGGGAGTACTCCAGAAAAAACTGGGAGAGCTTCACAATCGGTTGTATCGGAAGCGCATTCCGGTGATCATTACCTATGAAGGCTGGGATGCTGCTGGAAAAGGTGGAAATATAAAGCGTATTACAGAGGCACTTGATCCCAGAGGATATGAGGTAAATCCTATTGCCAGTCCGGAACCTCACGAAAAAGCCCGCCATTATCTCTGGAGATTCTGGACAAGACTGCCCAAAGATGGACATATTGCTATCTTTGACCGTACCTGGTATGGACGGGTTATGGTAGAACGCCTGGAAGGCTTCTGCAGTGAAAATGACTGGAAACGTGCCTACAATGAAATAAATGAGTTTGAAAAAGAGCTGAAAGACTGGGGTGCAGTGCTTATCAAATTCTGGGTACAGATTGATAAGGATACTCAGCTTGTCAGATTCCAGGAGCGTCAGAATAATCCGGAGAAACAGTGGAAGATTACAGATGAAGATTGGCGCAACAGAGAAAAATGGGATGCCTATGAGATTGCTGTGGATGAAATGTTGCAGAAGACAAGTACTGTTTATGCACCATGGCATATACTGGAATCCGTAGATAAAAAATATGCACGTATTAAAGCACTTAAAATTGTGATCAAAGAAATTGAAAAGGCATTAAAAGAGCGATAAAGAATTAATCAGATTTATAAAATATGTAAGGCAGTCTGACTCTGTAAGATAGAGTGGACTGCTTTGCTGTATTTTGAGAAAATATTATGGACGAAGGTAATTTTTCATGGATTTCAGAGCATTTTTTTCCAGACGGCTGACCTGTGCCTGGGAAATACCGATTTCCTGAGCTACTTCCATCTGGGTTTTTCCCTCATAGTATCGTAATTGTATAATATGTTTTTCGCGAACTCCAAGGCGCTGCATGGCTTCACGGAGAGAAAGATTTTCAATCCAGAGATCCTCTTTGTTTTTTTTATCACTGATCTGATCCATTACATACAGTGCATCCCCACCTTCTGTGTAAACCGGTTCAAAAAGGCTTACAGGATTTTGTATTGCATCCATTGCATAGACGATCATTTCTTTTTCTATACCTATTTCTTCTGCGATTTCAGCGATAGTGGGTTCTTTCAAATGTTGTTTCATATAATTTTCTCTGGTGTATATTGCTTTGTAAGCAATGTCGCGAAGGGATCTGCTGACCCGTATACTGTTATTGTCGCGCAGATATCTGCGGATTTCACCGATGATCATTGGAACTGCGTAAGTAGAAAATTTTACCTGAAGGGTAGTGTCGAAATTGTCAATTGCCTTTATCAGTCCAATACATCCTATCTGAAAAAGATCGTCCGGATTTTCATTGCTGCTCTGAAAACGACGGATCACACTGAGGACAAGCCGCAGATTTCCTTTGATATAAAGTTCACGGGCGTACTCGTCACCTTCTTTGATTCGTCGGAACAGTTCTTCTTTTTCTTCTGTTTTAAGAACAGGAAGTTTCGATGTATTGACTCCACATATTTCAACTTTGTTCAGTGCCATCTCCTGAATCCTCCTTATTATCTTATGCCTGTATTTTTTGCTAATAAAATGATTCTCAATCAGGAGGAGATTTATACTTTGGAGAAAAAAATATAAAAAATATCAGCCCTTGACAAAACATTTATCTTCATCAATCTCTACCAGAATGATATCGTCTCCAATCTGGCAGATGCATTCCCAGGGAATGATGTATTCACTGTCGCGACCGAAAAGACAACAGAATTTACCGGGACCCGGGAGGATCAAAGCAGTAAGACAGCTGGTTTTGCAATTGAATTCAATATCTATGGGACAGCCCAGACTGCGGCAGGTACAGGTATTGATAACTTCTTTTTGTCTTAACTCACAGATACGCATTAAAATCTCTCTTTTACTGGATACTCTGTTAAATTTATGCGGTTTTCGGGGGATTTATGCAGACCATTTTATTGACATGACAAATGCAGATAAGTATAATAAAAGTCAGAAAAGGACGCTGTTTTGAAGGGTACAGGCAGCACCATGATCGTAAAAAATATGATATAAGGGGGACTTTTTTATGAAATGTCCATTTTGCAATCAGGATAATACGAGGGTTGTAGATTCCAGACCTGTAGATGATACCAATTCCATTCGTCGCCGCCGTTTATGTGATGCCTGCGGCAGGAGATTTACAACTTATGAAAAGGTGGAATCTATACCACTTACAGTAATCAAGAAAGATCAGAACAGAGAACAGTATGACAGAAATAAGATTCAGGCAGGAATCCTCAGGGCCTGTTATAAGCGGCCCATTCCTATAGAGAAAATAGAAGAGATGATGGATGCTGTGGAGGGAGAGATTTTTCACACGGAGGAAAAAGAGATTTCCAGCAATAAGATTGGAGAGATTGTCATGGACCATCTGAAAGATCTGGACCCGGTTGCCTATGTAAGATTTGCCTCTGTATACAGAGAATTTAAAGACGTCAGCACATTTATGGATGAGCTGAAGAAGTTTATGAATTAATTTGTTGAAATATAAAAATGCCAGACAGAATTCCTGCCTGGCATTTTTGTTATGATTTAAAGAGAAATTAAACAATACCCTGAGCTTTCATTGCATCTACAACTTTTTCGAAACCTGCAATGTTGGCGCCTACAACGTAGTTGCCTTCCATGCCGTAACGTTTGGAAGCATCGTCAACTTTATTGAAGATATCTACCATGATCTGATGAAGTTTAGTATCAACTTCCTCTGCTGTCCAGGAAAGTCTTGCAGAGTTCTGGCACATTTCCAGTGCGGAAGTAGCAACACCACCAGCGTTTGCTGCTTTACCAGGCATAAATGTTACGCCGTTTGCCATAAGATAATCTGTTGCTTCACGGGTAGTAGGCATGTTAGCACCTTCTGCAACATATTTGCATCCGTTTGCAATAAGAGTTTTAACACCGTCAAGGTCAAGCTCGTTCTGAGTTGCACATGGAAGATAGATATCGCATTTGATGTTCCAGATGCCTTTTCCTTCTGTATAAGTAGCACCTTCCACACGGTCAGCGTATTCTTTGATACGTCCACGTTTTACTTCTTTGATATCTTTTACGATGTCAAGTTTGATTCCTTCCGGATCATAGATATATCCGTTGGAGTCGCACATAGCAACAACTTTACCGCCAAGTTCTGTAGCTTTTTCTACAGCGTAGATAGCAACGTTACCGGAACCTGTTACGATAAGAGTTTTACCGGAGATTGTATCATTTTTAGCTTTAACCATTTCGTCAAGCATATATACAAGACCATAACCTGTAGCCTGTGTACGGATTAAAGATCCGCCGTAGGAAAGTCCTTTACCTGTAAGAACGCCTTCATACAGACCGCGGTTTCTCTTGTACTGTCCGTAAAGGTAACCAATCTCACGTCCACCAACACCGATATCACCAGCAGGAACGTCCATGTCAGCACCAATATATTTGGAAAGCTCTGTCATAAAGCTCTGGCAGAATGCCATAACTTCTCTGTCAGATTTACCTTTCGGGTCAAAGTTGGAACCACCTTTACCACCGCCGATCGGAAGTCCGGTAAGAGAGTTTTTGAAGATCTGCTCGAAACCTAAGAATTTAAGAATTCCCTGGTTTACAGACGGATGGAATCTTAAACCACCCTTGTATGGTCCGATAGCACTGTTGAACTGTACACGGTAACCTTTGTTAACCTGTACAACGCCTTTGTCATCTACCCACGGAACACGGAAGGAAATAATTCTTTCCGGCTCAACAAGACGCTCAAGAATAGAAAGCTTGCGATACTCTTCTTCATTTTTGTCAATAACAACTTTAAGGGAATCCAGTACTTCTTTTACTGCCTGGTGAAATTCAGGCTCATTTGGATTCTGTGCAACGACTCTTTCGTATACTTCTTCGGTATAAGACATAATGTTTATCCTCCTCATCCATCGTTAATTTTATTAACCGACGTTATTATACACTAAAGTGTTACAAATGGAAAGAGCTAAGTCTTATTTTTTTAAAAAAATTTCGGATATGGACCAAATGGAAAAAGAATGATATAATTTAAACCATGAATACGTAAAAACGATGACAGGGATGAGGAGGGGACCTTTATCGGAAAAACTGAGAAGAAAGGGGATTTAAAAGAATGGCAGGATTTAAAACGAAAGTAACACCGGAAATTGAGAACCTCACGGAGATCTGTAAGGATCATACCAGTCTGGATCTTTCACTTTATGCAAAATATGATGTAAAGAGAGGCCTTCGCGATATTAATGGCAAGGGTGTTCTTGCAGGTCTTACCCAGGTTTCTAATGTCAAGGCTACGAAGCTGGTGGATGGAAAAGAAGTTCCATGTGAGGGAAGTCTTTCCTACAGAGGCTATGATATCAAAGATCTGACCAGGGGCTTTATTGAAGATGACAGATACGGATTTGAAGAAGTCACATATCTTCTTCTGTTTGGCAGTCTGCCTGATAAAAAGCAACTGGAGGATTTTACGGAACTTCTGGCGAATCAGAGATCTCTCCCTACTAATTTTGTCAGAGATGTTGTGATGAAGGCACCAAGTAAGGATATTATGAATGGTCTTTCACGAAGTGTGCTTACACTATATTCTTATGACAATAATCCGGATGATACTTCCCTTCCGAATGTGCTGAGGCAGTGTCTGAATCTTATCAGTGTATTTCCTTTATTGTCCGTATATGGATATCAGGCATATAATCACTACATTAAAGGAAAAAGTCTGTACATCCATAATCCGAAAAAAGAACTTACCACAGCGGAAAATATATTACGGATGCTCAGACCAGATAAGAAATATACACATCTGGAGGCAAAAATCCTTGACATCGCTTTGATTCTGCATATGGAGCATGGTGGTGGAAATAACTCAACGTTTACGACACATGTAGTTTCATCTTCCGGAACAGACACTTATTCTGCAATAGCAGCAGCCCTTGGTTCGCTGAAGGGACCTAAACATGGCGGCGCCAATATTAAGGTAGTCAGTATGTTTAATGACATGAAGAAAGAAGTAAAAGACTGGAAGGATGAAGATGAGGTCCGTGCATATCTGAGAAGACTTTTAAACAAAGAAGCTTTCGATAAAAAAGGTCTGATCTATGGTATGGGCCATGCAATTTATTCTGTATCTGATCCACGTGCCGAGGTATTTAAGGCATATGTGGAGACTTTGGCAAAAGAAAAAGGCAGAATGAAAGACTATGAGTTATACTCCATGGTGGAGCGTCTGGCTCCTGAAGTGATCGCAGAAGAAAGACGTATTTACAAAGGTGTCAGTGCAAACGTGGATTTCTACAGTGGGTTTGTCTACAGTATGCTGGATCTTCCATTGGAACTGTATACGCCTATGTTTGCAGTTGCACGTATCGTGGGCTGGAGCGCCCATCGAATGGAAGAGCTTATCAATGCAGATAAGATCATCCGTCCGGCATACAAGAATGTGCTGGAACCAGCGGTTTATATTCCGCTGAATGAGCGTTAAAAACGCATTTGAAAGGATCAGTGACGAGAATGACAAACAAGAACGAGGCAGCTTTAATTCTGGAAGGCGGTGGTACGCGAGGAGTGTTTACCTCAGGAGTGCTGGATTGTCTGATGAAACATCAGATCAGATTTCCATATGTGGTTGGTGTATCAGCAGGTGCGTGTAACGCAGTGGATTATGTATCCGGTCAGATTGACAGAACCAGAAAATGTGTGATCCCAGAAAATAAAGATAACAGCTACATAGGATTAAAACAGACACTGAAAAACAGAACACTTTTCGATATGGATATGTTATTTGAACGATATCCCAATGAACTTTTTCCTTTTGATTATGATGCATATTTTTCTTCCGGTATCAGATGTGAGCTGGTAGTTACTGACTGTATTACCGGGCGGGCAAGATATTTGGAAGAACATGGTGACAGAAAACGTCTCATGGATATATGCCGGGCGTCTTCAAGCATTCCGGCTGGTTGTCCAATGGTCATGGTGGATGGAGTTCCCTACCTGGATGGTGGAGTGGCAGACTCCATTCCGATTGTGCACGCTATGAAGGAAGGATATCGCAGGGACGTGGTGATCCTTACAAGAAATTATGGATACAGAAAGAAGAAGCCGGCAGAAAGCAAAGCTTTTTATCTGGCTGTTTTCCGAAAATATCCAAATCTGCTCAACAGTCTTATGAATCGATACAGAAACTACAACAGGACGTTGGATCTGATCGAAAAATGGGAAAAAGAAGGTCATATTTTTGTAATACGCCCTGAGATAAAAACAGTTTCTAGAACTGAAAAAAATCCTGAGGTGCTGAATGCTTTTTATCAGCATGGGTATGATCTGATGGAACAGAAAATAGAAGAGCTGAGGGCTTATCTGAATAATTAAAGGAACTTGGAAAATGTTTAAATGTTTTTTTCCAGATGAATATCTGGATTCTACGTATGTGATTGATTTTGACAGACTGTATGCAGAGGGATACAGGGGTCTTCTTTTTGATATTGATAATACACTGGTACCTCATGGAGCACCTGCAGATGACAGGGCGTGTGCATTGTTTGCGCATTTGAAAAAACTGGGATTTAAATGTTGCTTTATTTCAAATAATCAGTATGAGAGAGTGGCATCTTTTAATGATGTGATAGGAGAGCATTTTATTGAAAATGCACATAAACCATCTGTGAAAAACTATATCCGTGCCATGGAACTTCTGGGTACGGACCGAAGTAATACAATATTTATAGGTGATCAATTGTTTACTGATATCTACGGGGCCAAAAGGGCCGGAATACGAAATATTCTTGTCAGACCCATTGACTCCAGAGAAGAAATTCAGATCGTATTAAAGCGTTACCTTGAAAAAATTGTTTTATATTTTTACCATAAAGAGGAGGGGAATTCATGAACCATATTGTGATCATAGGATTTATGGGTTCAGGGAAAACAAGAGTCGGAAAACGACTGGCAAAGGATTTTGATATTCCATTTGTGGATATCGATCGTGTTATTACAAAGAAAATGAACATGTCAATGAAAGAAATTTTTGAAAGATTCGGAGAACCGTTTTATCGAGCACTGGAAACCACAGCGGTTAAAGCTTTGATTGAAGATCCGGAACAGAAAGTTATTTCTCTGGGTTCAGGGCTGCCCATGCAGGAACAGAATGAAAGTTATATCAAAAAGCTTGGGACGGTTGTGTATTTGAAGGGATCTTATGATACGCTGAAACAGCGCCTGGAGAACTCCAGTAATAATCCATTGCTTGAGGGAGAAGATAAAGCAGACAGGATTAAAAAACTTTTGAAACAGCGAGACCCGGTGTATGCCAAATTTGCTGATGTGGAGATGATCACAGGGGACAAGCCTTTTGAAGAATTAATTTCACAGCTTGAAGAAAAATTAAAAACATATATAAAAAAATAGTTGAAAAAAATACTAGAATATTATAAAATTAAATAAGAGTGTGTCGCAAAATTGCAGAATGAACGGACACACACTTTTGAAACGGTTACTGTGAAGGTCGTAAGCAGTAACGATGAACTGTACTATTAAGGAGGAAATATAACTATGATTTCAGCAGGTGATTTCAAAAACGGTATCACACTTGAAATTGATGGAAACGTATGTCAGATCGTTGAATTCCAGCATGTAAAACCAGGAAAGGGCGCTGCCTTTGTAAGAACAAAATACAAAAATATTATTACAGGAGCAGTTCTGGAAAAATCTTTCCGTCCTACTGAGAAATTCCCGGCAGCACGTATTGAGCGTGTAGATATGCAGTATCTGTACAATGATGGTGATTTATACTATTTCATGAATGTAGAGACTTATGATCAGGTTGGCCTTACAAAAGAGCAGGTTGGTGATTCTCTTAAATTTGTAAAAGAAAATGAGATGGTTAAAGTATGTTCCCATAATGGAAATGTATTTGCTATCGAGCCGCCTCTGTTTGTAGAACTTGAAGTTGTTGAGACTGAGCCAGGATTCGCTGGAAATACAGCTCAGGGTGCGACTAAGCCGGCTACTGTAGAAACAGGTGCTCAGGTTCAGGTGCCTCTGTTTGTTAACCAGGGTGACAAACTGAAAATCGATACAAGAACAGGAGAGTATCTCTCCCGAGTATAAACTGTACAGCTGTAAAAGCGAAATACAGGAATACAGTCTGCCATCGGCGAGAGCCGATGGCAGTTTTTTGTATAGATGAAAAAACTGAAAACGGATCCGGGTTTTCGGAGTCTGCAGATACAAATAATAATACAGGAGGGTGAAAAATGGAATATGTAACATTGGGAAAGACTGGTCTGAGAGTTTCAAAAATGGGACTGGGTGGAATTCCCGTTCAGAGAATTGATGAAGAAGGTACAAAGAAACTGGTCTGTCAGATGTCTGAACAGGGTGTGAATTATATTGATACAGCCAGAGGATATACAGTCAGTGAAGAGTATCTCGGATATGCATTGGAAGGAATCAGAAATAAATTTGTAATTGCTACAAAATCCATGGCAAGAACAAAAGAAGCTATGGCAGCGGATATCCATAAAAGTCTGAAGAATCTTCGTACAGATTATATTGATTTGTATCAGGTGCATAATCCGAGTATGGAGCAGCTTGATCAGGTATTGGGGGAAGACGGAGCTCTGGAAGCCTTACAGGAAGCCAAAGCAGCAGGAAAAATCGGTCATATCGGACTGACTGCCCATTCCACAGAAGTTTTTGAACGTGCACTGGAACTTGACTGGGTGGAGACGATTATGTTTCCATACAATATTGTAGAAAATCAGGGCGAGAAATTGATTGCAGAATGCAAAAAGAAAAATATCGGGTTTATTGATATGAAACCATTGGCCGGAGGAGCGATTGAAAATGGAACGCTGGCTCTTCGCTATATCTGCGCAAATCCGAATGTGACAATAGTGATTCCGGGAATGGCGGAAGAAAAAGAACTGGATGAAAATATCAAAGCCTGTCTGGACCATTCTCCTTTAAGCGAAAAGGAACATGAGGAGATTGAAGCGGTAAAAGAACAGCTTGGAACAAATTTCTGCCGAAGATGTAATTACTGCGCACCTTGCAGCGTGGGAATCAGTATTCCCAATGTATTTCTTTTTGCCGGTTATCTGAATCGTTATGATCTTGGCGAATGGGCAAAGGATCGCTACGGTGCGCTTTCTGTGAAAGCATCTGCGTGCATTGAATGTGGTGCCTGTGAAACAAGATGTCCGTACCATCTTCCAATACGTAAAATGATGAAAGAATGTGCACAACAGTTTGGAGAATAAATAATATATAACAAAAGGGGAACTGCTTTTAAACGGGCAGTTCCCCTTCTTTTTAATATTAATAGCATTTACTGCATGGTCCATATCCCATAGATTCCGCTTCGGATTTTGTAACTTGTCTGGCTTTGTCGGGATTCATTCTTCCACAGTTGGGAATACTGTGATATTTTTCCCCTGTAGCAGGGATCCATACAAGTGTCCCGGAAGCATCTGCAGGTACAGACTCTGCTGTGGAAACAGAAGATTCTTCTTGAGCGGACCCAGAATCAGAGGAGGAAAGTTTTGCCTCCTGACTGGAAGAACCGGAAGAATAATCGTTGCAGGGATTTTGCGACCAGCTGATAGTGGTTCCATCAGATACGGCAATGATGGTTCCCTGTTTATCCGTACGAAATACAGGGATTCCCATATCTGACAGACGCCCCATTGTGTCTGCTGATGGATGATTGTACTGATTATTGATGCCGCAGCTTATCACTGCATAGGACGGGGAAGTAGCCTCAAGAAAATCCCATGTGGTTGAGCTTGCGGAGCCATGGTGTCCGACAGAAAGAACATCACAGTCAAGATTCATTCCTGTACTGATCATATCCTGTTCACTGGTCTCTTCTGCATCGCCGGTGAAGATGAAACTGTTGGAACCGTTTTCAAGTTTGATTACAAGAGAGTTATCATTGCTGTTTTGGCTGATGCCATTTGGTGCAAGGACAGTAAAACTTCCGGTGCCGAAATCGAAAGTATCGCCTACAGACGGATACTGTACTGTGATCGCATTGGCAGTGGCTGTATTCATGAATGTGTTGAACAGATCAGAAGTATGGACGTAATCAGGTCCGAAAAGGTTACTTACAGTAAAGTTATTTAAACATTCGACAAGACCGCCAAGATGATCTTCATCATAATGAGAAGAAATCATGTAGTCGATATTCTGAACATTTTGTTGCTGTAAATATGACACGACCTGGTCTGCGTGGCTTTGGTCACCACCATCGTACAACAGATTTTGTCCACCGGATTGTACCAGAATAGACAACCCCTGTCCTACATCGAGAAAATGAACTGCCATTTTTTCACCGGTGTTAGCCTGAACTGTCACTGATTGAGGGAACAGTGTGAATAGCAGAAGAAACAGGGACAAAAATAATGATAGTAGCTTACGTTTTCTTTTCATAGAAATTCCTCCTGGGTATTTTGCCGAATCAAATAGTTTTCTGCCTTAATTAAGAGATGAAATAGGCAGCCGATCGGTTATAGGCAGGCAGTAAAAGCAAATCGCGATTATCCGCCTGACGTAATACAAATTATACCACATATTGAATAGGTATGTAAAATTACGGTCACAGGCATAAACAGAATCTGATTTGTAAATTCACGAGAGCATCCGCATTCTGAACCGCATATCAATAAAAGGAGAGCAGCACTGTGAATATTACAAAATACAGCATTTTCAGCATTTTTACTGCAATTACAGCATAAAAGAAGAAATGCCGGAAACCCAGTAAAATCCAAGGGTTTCCGGCATTTCCTGTAAATTGGTCAGTTTGTTGAATAGTGGACCTGGTGGGAATTGAACCCACGTCCGAAAGCCTATTCATTGAGGCATCTCCCATCACAGTCGCTGTTTTGACATTCCCTCAATCATACGCCCACCGACAGGCTTACAATCTTAGTAGCTTCATGATACATCTACCGGGGCAAAGCTTACCCGGTAAGGTTTCTCACATGGTCGGCGCCAGATTCCTGATGTGTGAGTGCATCAGGGCTGACGAGCAGCACTTAGGCTGCTAACGCTAACTGTTCGTCTGCGTTTATATTTAGGTTCCCGGTTGGTACGCAGTCCAGGAGTCTGCGGATGGCTTCCGCAACTTCAAAGCCCCCGTCGAAACCAGTACAAGCCCTGAATATGGCTGAGATGTAAAGACATCCTGCTGGTAATCAGACGAAAGTATAGAAGGCATGAAATATACCCACTGTCCTTATATTATATGGAATGAAAAGTTGAATGTCAAGGAGTCTTTTTTATTTTTAACACTATTTTTTGAAGGTATTGTTCACAAAAGAGACATAAATCTCTGTTATGATAACAATATAAGAAAATTAAGAGGCAGAACAGCCTGTGAAGATAACGGAGGAGATAAAATGGATGCATTGAAGATCCTGGTAGTAGACGACGAAAGCCGAATGAGAAAACTGGTCAAGGATTTCCTTACAAAGAAGAATTTCCAGGTACTGGAGGCTGGTGATGGAGAGGAAGCGATGGACATCTTTTATGAAGAGAAAGATATTGCACTGATCATTCTGGATGTAATGATGCCGAAAATGGATGGATGGGAAGTTTGTCGTGAAATACGAAAAAATTCAAAAGTACCGATTATCATGCTTACGGCCAGAGGGGATGAGAGAGATGAACTGCTAGGTTTTGATCTGGGAGTGGACGAATATATTTCCAAGCCTTTCAGTCCGAAAATTCTGGTGGCAAGAGTAGAAGCAATTCTTCGCCGTGCAGGTCAGGGAAACGCAGAGGATGTACTTTCAGCAGGAGGAATCGTAATCGATAAAGCGGCTCATCTGGCTACAGTAGATGGAAAACCTATGGATCTGAGTTTTAAAGAATTTGAACTGCTGACTTATTTTCTTGAAAATGAGGGAATTGCTTTATCCAGAGAAAAAATTCTGAATTCTGTGTGGAATTATGATTATTTCGGAGATGCCCGTACAATTGATACTCATGTAAAGAAACTCAGAAGCAAAATGGGTGAAAAGGGTGAATATATTAAGACTGTGTGGGGAATGGGCTATAAATTTGAGGTAGGAGAATGAAAACCAGAAAAAGATTGTTCAGAAATCAGAGAAAATTTCATTCGCTGAAGCATCAGATATCGGCTTTGTTTATCGGTCTGTTGTTGCTGTCTATTTTTACGATTACACTTATCAATGGTTTGTTCCTGGAAAAATATTATGTTTCCAAAAAAGTTGAAGTATTGCAGGAAGCCAGGAATGTACTTTCGCAGATGAATCTTGATAATCTTCTGGAATATGATACGGATTCAGAAAAGGATTCCGGGGACAGCAGGCAAAATGCAACAGATGAAATTCCTGATGAGATTGAGCACAGCAGTTCCAGAAATAATCTGACCTGGATTGTTGTAAATGAGGAAAACAGTGGATATTACTACTGGGGCGAGAACAATATGGCTAAGATGCTCCGCAGTAAATTGTTTGGATATATCAATGATCTGGATAAAGATATGGAACGCAGCCATGTCCTGAAGAAAACAGATAATTGCACGATCTGGCAGGTGCATGACCGTTTTGCGGGAATGGAATATGTAGAATGCTGGGGACAGTTTGAGAATGGTTACTATTATTTGATCCGTTCGCCGTTGGAAAGCATCAAGGAAAGCGCCGCCATATCGAACAGCTTTTACTTTTTTGTAGGTGCGGCGATCATTATTATCAGTGGAGTGTTGATTCTGGTAGTAACCAATCGTATTACCCGGCCGATCAGTGAACTGACAAAACTTTCGGAAAAAATGTCCAATCTGGATTTTGAAGCAAGATATCAGAGCCATGCTGGAAATGAAATCGATGTCCTGGGAGATAATTTTAACAAAATGTCGAGAAAACTTGAAAGTACTATCTCAGAACTGAAATCAGCAAATAACAAACTGCAGAAAGATATCGAAGATAAGATTAAGATTGATGAGATGAGAAAAGAATTTCTGGATAATGTATCCCATGAATTGAAAACACCCATTGCACTGATCCAGGGATATGCTGAGGGATTAAATGAAAATATTTCTGATGATCCGGAGAGCAGAGCGTTTTATTGTGAAGTCATTATGGATGAAGCGTCCAAGATGAATAAACTGGTAAAAAATCTTCTGACTTTGAATCAGCTGGAATCAGGAAAGGATGCACCGGTTATGGAACGATTTGATATTGTTTCATTGATCAGGGGAGTTCTTGGATCCATGCACATCATGATTGAACAGAAAGATGCCTCTGTTATATTTGAGGAAGAGAAACCAGTTTATGTGTGGGCAGATGAATTTAAAATTGAAGAAGTTGTGACAAATTATACAAGCAATGCGCTGAACCATCTGGATGGAGAGCGAAAAGTTGAGATTAAGGTTCTTCAGGAGGAAGATTGTGTAAAAGTAACTGTATTTAATACAGGGACTCCTATTCCGGAAGAAGACATCCCAAATCTGTGGAATAAGTTTTACAAAGTGGATAAAGCCCGTACCCGCGAATATGGCGGAAGCGGAATAGGCCTTTCCATTGTAAAGGCAATCATGGAGGGAATGAATCAGAAATACGGTGTATGTAATTATGACAATGGTGTGGAATTCTGGTTCACTCTGGACTGCAGACAGTAATTAAAAAGGTTCCATAAAAACAGGCAGAAGCAAAGAAATCACTTTGCAACTGTCTGTTTTTGGGTTATACTGTACTAATGAGGAATTTAGATAGTGACATCAGGAGGATAACATGATTGGTATAATTGATTATGATGCCGGAAATATCAAAAGCGTGGAAAAAGCGCTTCATTATCTTGGAGAGGAAACGTTAGTATCCCGTGATCCACAGATTCTGTTAAATGCGGACAAAATAATTTTGCCGGGAGTCGGAAGCTTTGGACAGGCTATGGAGAATCTTCATACATATGGACTTGTACCTGTGATTCATGAGATTGTAGAGAAGAAAACTCCGTTTCTTGGAATCTGTCTCGGACTTCAACTCCTTTTTGAAAGTAGTGAAGAGACCCCGGGAGTAGAGGGACTTGGAATTTTGAAAGGCAAGATTGTTAAAATCCCGCCTGCACCAGGACTTAAAATTCCGCATATGGGATGGAATTCTCTGCATCTTCAGAATGGCGGCAGGCTGTTTCAGGGAATTCCGGAACAAACATATGTATATTTTGTTCATTCTTATTATCTCCAGGCAGAGGAACCTGAAATCGTAAAAGCCACCACAGAATACAGTACATGTATTCATGCTTCAGTAGAGAAGGACAATGTATTTGCGTGTCAGTTTCATCCGGAAAAGAGCAGTAAATGGGGACTGAAGATCCTTGAAAACTTTGCAGCTATCGGAAAAGATGGAAACTGTGAAAAGGAGGGAAGATAAGATGTTTACCAAAAGAATTATTCCCTGCCTTGACGTAAATAACGGCCGTGTGGTAAAGGGTGTAAATTTTGTACAGCTTCGCGACGCCGGTGATCCGGTGGAAATTGCGAAAGCATATGATGCAGCAGGTGCAGATGAACTGGTATTTCTCGATATCACAGCGTCCTGTGAACAGCGAGATACAGTAGTAGATATGGTCAGCCGTGTAGCTGCCAATGTATTTATTCCATTTACAGTAGGTGGCGGAATTCGTACAGTAGATGATTTCAAAAAGCTGTTGCGAGAGGGGGCAGATAAGATTTCTGTAAACTCCGCAGCCATTGACAGACCTGAGCTTATCAGCGAAGCAGCAGATAAATTTGGAAGCCAGTGTGTCGTAGTTGCTATTGACGCGAAAAGAAGAGAAGATGGTGGCTGGAATATTTACAAACACGGCGGAAGGCTGGATACAGGAATTGATGCAGTAGAGTGGGCAAAGAAAGTTGAAGCTCTTGGAGCAGGCGAGATTCTTCTTACCAGCATGGACTGTGACGGTACAAAAGCTGGTTATGATCTGGCTCTTACCAGAGCTATTGCAGATGCTGTTTCCATTCCGGTGATCGCATCAGGTGGTGCCGGTACACTGGAGCATTTTTATGATGCACTTACAGAAGGAGGAGCAGATGCCGCGCTGGCTGCGTCTTTGTTTCATTATAAAGAACTGGAGATTTCCCAGGTTAAGAGTTATCTGGCAGGTAAGGGAATTTCCGTGAGAAAGTAGAAAAGAGGGAAAGAACAGTTATGTCAGCTATTACAGGTGACTGGCTGGAGGCACTGAAAGGTGAATTTCACCAGCCATATTATGCGAAACTATATAAAACAGTTATGTCAGAATATCAGACGAGAAAGATTTTTCCACCCGCAGATGATTTGTTCAATGCATTTCATTTTACGCCTCTTCATGAGGTGAAGGTTGTAATCCTGGGTCAGGATCCGTATCACAATGACGGGCAGGCTCATGGCCTGTGCTTCTCTGTGAAAAGAGGTGTGGAGACACCGCCGTCACTGGTGAATATTTATCAGGAACTTCATGATGACTGTGGATGCTATATCCCGAATAATGGTTATCTGGAGAAATGGGCGAAACAGGGAGTGCTTCTTCTGAACACTGTACTGACTGTACGTGCTCATCAGGCAAATTCACACAGAGGAATTGGATGGGAGCAGTTTACAGACGCTGCGATTCAGGTTTTGAATGAGCAGGATCGTCCGATCGTGTTCCTGTTGTGGGGACGTCCGGCGCAGATGAAAAAATCCATGCTGAATAACCCGAAACATCTCATACTGGAAGCGCCTCATCCCAGTCCGCTGTCTGCTTACAGAGGATTTTTCGGATGTAAGCATTTCAGTAAAACAAATGAATTTCTGATTGCCAATGGTCTGGAACCAATCGATTGGCAGATAGAAAATATATAAGAAAAGAGGTAATGTGTAGTCGAAGAGAAGACACACAGCAATAACATGAATCAGAAAAACAATTTAGTAAAAAATGCATCCTTTCTGATGATTGCAGCGATGATTTCCAAGGTCATAGGCCTTTTGTATAAGAGTCCGCTTTCCAATATTATCGGAAGTCTTGGAATGGGATATACAAGCCTTGCGCAGAACGCGTATATGATTCTTCTGATGATCGCGTCATTCAGTATTCCGCAGGCAGTATCAAAGTTAATTTCCGAGCGTATTGCTTTGAAGGATTACAGAAATGCACATAAGTTCTTTAAGGGTGCCATGATCTACGCTGTAATAGTTGGCGGGGCGGTAGCACTGTTCTGCCTCTTTGGAGCAGGGCTGATCATTCCGAAGAACCAGAAAGATGCGATCCTTGCACTCCAGATTCTTGCACCGACAATTTTTATGTCCGGTATTCTGGGTGTGTTCCGAGGATATTTCCAGGCGTACAGAAATATGATGCCTACATCTATTTCTCAGATTTTGGAGCAGGTGTTTAATGCGGCGGTCAGTCTGCTGGCTGCATGGGGATTTATCAATGTTTTTGCAGATGGTACAGAGAACAGTATCGCAAAATGGGGGGCTGCAGGTTCTACAGTAGGAACCGGTGCCGGTGTAGTAGCAGCGTTGGTCTTCATGCTGCTTGTCTATGGTGTGAATCGCGGCAAGATCATGCACCGTGTAAACAAAGATAACAGACATCAGGAAGAATCTTATAAGGAAATCTTCCGTGTCATCGTGCTTGTGGTTTCGCCGATTATCCTCAGTGCGTTTGTTTATAATGTTAATGCATATATCAATGGATATCTTTTCTCTGATATCCTTGGAAGAAGAGGTGGAGATGCCACACAGATAGGTATTCTTTATGCTGAGTATGCAACATATTTTATGACAATTATCAATATTCCGCTGACGCTGTCCAGTACGGCACCTACTTCGATGATACCTGAAGTGTCTGCATTGTATGCAACAGGAGATATCGAAGCGACCAGAGAATGTATTGATCAGACTGTACAGCTGTCTATGGTGGTTTCTGCACCGTGTGCAATGGGGCTTGCAGTGCTTGCGCAGCCGATTGTATTCCTGCTTTATGGAAATTCCACAGGACTTGCAGCAAACCTGTTGATCCTTGGTTCATTTTCTATTCTGCTGAATGGAATGTCAAATATTTCAAACGGTGTTCTGCAGGCAATTGGACAGCAGAGGATTCCTGTGATTACAGCGGCAATTGCTCTGGTTGTGGATATTATCGTGGTTGTAGTGCTGCTGTTTACCACAAATCTTGGCGTTTATGCACTGCTGATCGCGATGGTGATCTATTCTATTGTTGTATGCGTGCTGAACGATCTGGCAATGAAGAAATATCTGCAGTATAAGAATCCGTGGAAACAGGGATACCTGTATCCAATCCTTGCTTCCATTCCTATGGGAATCGTTGCAGGCTGTATCTGCTATGGATTGAACATTTTTGTGAAGTCTAATTTTATCTGTTTGATCATTTCTGTCCCGATAGCAGCAGTTGTTTATCTGTTTGCTTATCTGGTTATCAGTAAACCATCAGAAACAGAACTGAGAAGGATTCCGGGAGGAAGTTATCTTGTAAAAATTGCGGAGAAACTTCCGTTCTGGCAGAATGTATAAGAAATAAAAAACAAAAGAGCTATATTTCAGGATTCAAATGCATTTCTTAAAACAGGAATGCAAAATGGATGATAGAAATATAGCTCTTTTATTATTTATGCGTCTTTTTCCTGCGCTTTTTTCAGGTTCTTCTGTGCTGTAGAAAGCATCAGTTTGATTCGGTTCAACTGGTTAACTTCACTTGCACCCGGATCGTAGTCGATAGCTACGATATTAGCTTTAGGGTATTCGCGACGGATCTCTTTGATAACGCCTTTACCCACGATATGATTCGGCAGACATCCAAATGGCTGGATACATACGATGTTTGGAACATCTCCGTGGATCAGTTCCATCATTTCTCCTGTCAGGAACCATCCTTCACCTGTCTGGTTTCCAGTGGAAACAATTGGGGAGGCCATTCTTGCAAGATCTTTGATATCAGCAGGTGGTGCGAAATGACGGCTTTGTGCAAGTGCTTCGCTTGCTGGTTTTCTGACCCATTCAATTGCTTTATTTCCCCAGTTGGCGATAGTAGCCTTAGATTTCTTGAATCCAAGATTCTCTACCTTGAAATTCTGGTTGTAGAAGCAGTAGCACATGAAATCGATCAGATCCGGTACAACAGCTTCAGCACCTTCGGATTCCAGAAGCTCTGCCAGATGGTTATTTGCTGCAGGCAGGAATTTAACAAGAATTTCGCCGACGATACCAACACGAGGTTTCTTCACATCGCTGATCGGGATAGTATCGAATTCATGAACTATCTCACGGCACATTTTCTTGAACTGACTGTGGCTGACACTGCTTCCGCTTAAGAAAGAAATGACACGCTGCTCCCAGATTTTATGCTTTCTGTTTACAATTCCCTCTTCCAGTTCATACGGACGCATGCGGTATACGCATTTCATCAGGATATCTCCGAATACTGCACCGTAAGTGACTTTCTTTACCAGAGGAAGAGTAAGCTTGAATCCAGGATTGCTCTCCAGACCACTTAAGTTAACAGAGATAACCGGGATTTGTTCCATACCGGCCTTCTTTAATGCACGGCGGATAAATGCGATATAGTTGGAAGCTCGGCATCCACCGCCTGTCTGAGACATTACAACTGCTGTTTTGTTCAGGTCATATTTACCGGAAAGAAGTGCATCCATGATCTGTCCGACTACGATCAGAGATGGATAACATGCATCATTATTTACGTATTTCAGACCAACGTCTACCGCATGTTTGTTGTCATTTGGAAGTACTTCCAGGTTGTATCCACAGGAGTTGAATGCTGCCTGCAGGAGGCTGAAATGGAACGGCGACATCTGCGGACAGAGGATGGTGTAATCCTTTCTCATTTCCTTTGTAAAGGATACTTTATCAATAGAAGCAGGCTTGATATTGCGCTTCTGTCCCTGTTCTTTCTTTGCGCGGATTGCTGCGATCAGGGAACGGATACGGATTCTTGCCGCACCAAGGTTGTTTACCTCGTCGATCTTTAAACAGGTATAAATCTTATCACTTCCGTCAAGAATTTCATAAACTTCATCTGTAGTAACTGCATCCAGACCACATCCGAAGGAGTTCAGCTGAATCAGATCCAGATCATCACGGGTCTTCACATAGTTTGCAGCTGCGTACAGTCTGGAGTGGTACATCCACTGGTCGTTGACACGGATCGGACGTTCTACAGGTGCCAGATGGGAGATAGAATCCTCGGTCAGTACAGCGATTCCGTAACTGTTGATCAGATCAGGGATACCATGATGAATCTCTGGATCAATATGGTATGGACGGCCTGCAAGGACAATACCGTGACGGCCTGTTTCTTCCAGATATTTCAGGGTTTCTTCGCCCTTTTTCTGCACATCTCGGCGTGCGGCAGCCATTTCTTCCCATCCTTTGTGTGCGGCAGCTTTGACTTCTTCTGCCGGAATATCCTTGAATTCTTCTACCAGACGTTTGGTCAAGATTTCCTCGGAAGTAAATGCAAGGAACGGGTTGCGGAAAGTAATAGATGGATCATTTAATTCATCTACGTTATTCTTGATATTTTCTGCATAAGAAGTAACGATCGGGCAATTATAATGGTTGACTGCGTCCGGGAACTCGTTTCTTTCATATGGAATACATGGGTAGAAAATAAATTTCACACCATTGCGGATCAGCCAGGTCACATGACCGTGTGCAAGCTTTGCCGGATAACATTCGGACTCACTTGGGATAGATTCGATGCCCAGCTCATAAATCTTTCTGGTGGAAGTAGGGGAGAGTACGACCTCATACTTCAGCTCTGTAAAGAATGTGTACCAGAAAGGATAATTCTCAAACATATTCAGGACACGCGGGATACCCACTTTGCCTCTGGATGCTTTGTCAGCAGTGAGAGGGGTGTAGGAGAAAATACGTTTATATTTATATTCATAAAGGTTCGGAATATGGTCTTTGTTCTTCTCTTTACCGATACCGCGTTCGCAGCGGTTACCGCTTACATACTGGCGGCCGCCGGAGAACTTGTTGATAGTCAGACGGCAGTTGTTGGTACATCCACGGCAGTTTGCCATAGAAGTTGTATATTTCAGCTCGTTAATCTTGTCGATGGAGAGCATGGTAGTTTCTTTGCCCTCCTGATGACGTTCGCGGGCGATCAGCGCGGCACCGAAAGCACCCATGATTCCGGCAATATCCGGACGGATGGCTTCGCAGTTGGCGATCTTTTCAAAGCTTCGCAGAACTGCATCATTGTAGAACGTACCACCCTGAACAACGATATGTTTGCCAAGTTCAGAAGCATCGGAAACTTTGATAACCTTGTACAGTGCATTCTTGATAACAGAGTAGGCAAGACCTGCGGAAATATCAGAAACTTCAGCTCCCTCTTTTTGTGCCTGTTTCACCTTTGAGTTCATGAATACCGTACATCTGGTACCCAGATCGATCGGATGCTGGGCAAAAATTGCAGCTTTGGCGAAATCCTGTACTGTATAGTTCAGAGACTTGGCAAATGTCTCGATGAAAGAACCGCATCCTGAAGAACATGCCTCGTTCAGCTGTACACTGTCAACGGTCTTGTTTCGGATCTTGATACATTTCATATCCTGTCCGCCGATATCAAGGATACAGTCTACTTCCGGGTCAAAGAATGCTGCTGCATAGTAATGAGAAACGGTCTCAACCTCGCCCTCATCCAGGATCAGAGCAGCTTTGATCAGTGCCTCGCCGTAACCTGTAGAACAGGAATAAGCGATTTTTGCATCCTTTGGAAGCAGTTCGTAGATCTCTTTAATGGAACGGATGGTGGTCTTTAACGGATTTCCGTTGTTGCTGCTGTAGAAAGAGTAGAGAAGTGTTCCGTCCTCACCTACCAGAGCAGTTTTGGTTGTTGTGGAACCTGCATCAATACCAAGATAGCAGTTTCCTTTATATGTAGCGAGATCTCCTGTTTTTACCTTGTAGGAACTCTGACGTTTGGCAAATGCATCGTATTCTTCCTGAGAAGCGAAGAGTGGTTCCATACGTTCTACTTCGAAATCCAGCTTAATAGAATTACGAAGTCTGTCTTTCATCTCTGTGAGAGAGATGGAATTGTCTTCTTTAGCATTTAATGCAGAACCAATGGCTGCGAACAGATGAGAGTTCTCCGGGATAATGGTATGTTCTTCGTCCAGCTTCAGTGTGCGGATGAAGGACTCTCTCAATTCAGACAGGAAGTGAAGCGGACCGCCCAGGAATGCAACATGTCCACGGATCGGTTTCCCACAGGCAAGACCGGAAATGGTCTGGTTTACAACTGCCTGGAAAATAGAAGCAGATAAGTCCGGCTTAGTTGCACCGTCATTGATCAGCGGCTGGATATCAGTTTTGGCAAAAACACCGCAACGGGCTGCAATTGGGTAAAGTGCTTTGTAATCTTT